>JBAYOJ010000155.1:0-6466 GCA_041678385.1 Burkholderiaceae bacterium
CGACAAACTTGAAGCCCTGCTGGGCCGGCAGCGTTATCTGCTGGGCGATCAGCTTACCGAAACCGACTGGCGCCTGTTTACCACTCTTATCCGCTTTGACGCCGTGTATCACGGCCACTTCAAGTGCAACCTGAAGCGTCTCGTCGATTACGAGAATCTCTGGAGCTACACGCGTGAGCTATATCAGCAGCCCGGGGTTGCCGATACCATAGACTTCGACCACATCAAACAGCATTACTACCGCAGCCACCACAGCATCAACCCCAACGGCATCGTGCCGCTAGGGCCGGTACTGGATCTGAATCGCGCACCGAGCCGCAAACTATAGGGAACCCGAACTCTGTTGCTTCCAGCCTGCCACTAAAAATGCGCGAGATAGCCGCCATCCACGGCGATGATCTCACCCGTTACGTACGACGCCGCATCAGACGCCAGAAACGCAACAGCGCCGGCAATTTCGGCTGGCTGCCCCCAGCGCCCCAACGAAGTGCGCCGCTGCAGCATGCGCTGCACCCCTTCATTTGCCGCCACTGAAGCATTGGTTTCTGTCGCAAAAAAACCGGGGGCCACACCGTTCACGGTAATTCTGTGGCGGCCCAGCTCGGCTGCCAGGGCGCGCGTCAACGCTGCCAGACCGCCCTTCGCGGCGGTGTAGGCGGCATCCCCTGCCCCGGCGATCGGGCCAGCAATGGAAGTGACATTGATGATGCGGCCCCCTTCGCCCCGCTGGATCATGCGCTCGGCGGCTTCGCGGCACAACATGAAAGGTGCAATCAGATTGACGTCCAGCATGCGCTGCAAATCGGCATGTTCGAACTCGAACATGCCGCGCCGATCGCGAATCCCCACATTGTTGACCAGTATGTGCGGAGCCCCGAAACTGCGCTCCAGTTCGAGCATAGCCTGACGCACGCCCTCGGGCTCTGAGACATCGAAGACCAGCCCCTCGGCCAGCCCCCCTTCAGCCCGGATGGTTGCCACGGCCTCGTCGACCGCGGACGCATTGCGCCCATTCAGCACCACCCTGGCTTTCTGCCGAGCCAGACCCAGCGCCATCTGCAAGCCCAAACCCCGGGCACTACCCGTCAATAGCGCTGTTTTTCCTTCAAGTGAGAACATGATCCGGCCCATACCTCTTGGCGATAAGTATTGTTTATATATTTAGGGATCCTCTGATCCCTAGTTGATCAATTCGGCTTGACGCCGGCTTCTTTGGCCACACGCTGCCAACGTTCGATCTCCGAAGCGATGTAGTCCGTGAATTCCTTGCGGGAAGTCGGTGTCGCCTGCACACCGCGATCAGACAGCTGCTTCTGCACGTCCGGCGCGTTGAGCGCCTTGTCGATGGCCGCATGCAGTTTCTCGATGATGGGTTCTGGCGTACCTACAGGGACTACTATCCCCTGCCAGGAGCTCACGTCGAAATTCTCATAACCGCTTTCCTCGATAGTCGGCAGTTCGGGCGCCTGCGGCGAACGCTTGGAAGTCGTAACAGCCAGGCCGCGCACCCGGTCAGCAGCCACTTGCGGATACAGCGACACAAATGGATCGAACAGGACATCAATCTGGCCACCGACCAGATCCGTCACAGCCGGTGCGCTGCCTTTATAAGGAACGTGCGTCATCTTGATGCCAGCCACGCTGTTGAACTGCTCCGTTGCCAGTTGGATGGACGTCCCCGCGGTGCCATAGTTCAGTTCACCAGGTTTGGAAGCCGCCAGCGCGACGAGTTCCTTGATGTTCTTGACCGGTACGTCAGGGTGGACCGCAACGACCAGAGGCTGCAACGCCACCATGGAAATCGGTGTAAAGCTCTTGACCGGGTCGTAAGGCAGTTCTTTGAACGTCGCTGTATTCACCGCAAGGGTGGAAATATTCCCCATCAACAATGTATAGCCATCGGGCGCTGCCTTGGCCGCATGGCCGGAACCAATGACCCCACTGGCGCCCGCCATGTTTTCCACGACGATGGTTTGCCCCAGTTCTTTGGACATCTCGGCGGAAACCACCCGGGCGACGATGTCGGTAACACCGCCCGCCGGGAAGGGCACCACCATCCGTATGCTCTGGGATGGGTAATCCTGCGCGGCAACTGCGCCGCAGAAACACAACGATAAAGCTAAAGCTGACAGCCGATATTTTGATCGAAACATGGTAAGTCTCCTTTGCGATGAATATGCGATGTGTACGCTGCGCAACGCTGCCTATGAATCAGTTTGCAGTGGGAAATTCCCGAGTGGCCGGCCCGTCGTAGTCGATTTCATCGTGCTTGGCCACTACGCGCCATCCACGTTCACGCACGGTTTCCTCAACGGCATGCCCCGCAATTCCGGCTGCACGCGGCACAAAAACGAACAGACGCGCAAGCCTCCAATCAAAACCCAGGTCCATCAGAATGGCGGCCATCGCACCATCGACGTTCAGCGGAATGCGGCGGCCTGCCCTTGCCTTGATCTGTTCTTCAACGGCGAGTGCCAATTCCAGATGCGGCCCCACCAGGTTCATTTCGCGCGCCAATTCCACCATCGTATCGACGCGCTCATCGCCTGTCGGATGCAGGGGATGGCCGTAACCTTCGATGATTTCCTTGCGCTCCTTGGCTTGCGCCACGATCTGGGCTGCCTTGTCCTGCAAGGACACACCCGCCTGCTGTGCTTCCTGCACCCATTCCTGCATACGGCGCGCCACCTGCTCGCCCGCACCGCCGTGGACGTCTCCGATAGTAAGTATCCCTGCGGCTACACACGCCTGCAGAGGTACGCCCGATGCCGCCACAATGCGCGACACGGCTGATGGCGCCACAATGCCATGATCCACGACGGAAATCATCAGCGCGTTGAGCAAACGGCTTTCCTCCGGTGACGGAACCCGCTGTTGATACAGTACGAAAAGGGTGCCGCCGAAATCCAGGTTCTTCATGAGATCCCGTACCCGATACCCACCAATCGTAATGGTTTCTTCGTCAAAATTCGATATGGCTGTCCGCCATGTCTTCTGTGTCATTCCCTTCCTCCAGAAAATTTATTCCGACGGCAGGTTCAGTACCTGCCGGGCCAGAATATTGCGTTGAATCTCGTTACTGCCACCGTAAATGGTGGCCGGCCTGGCCTTATGCCAGAACGCCAGGACGTCGACGTGTTCGTTGGACATTTCCACAGGGCCAGTCAGCCCACCAAAAGGACCGGCCACTTCCATGGCAAGGTCGGCGATACGCTGAAAGGTCTCGGTCGACCAGATTTTCAGCAGTGAAACCTCGGGCCCCAGCGCTTGGCCACGGATCAAGGTTTCCGCGAATCCGAGGTAGGCATCCCCCAAATGCGCAACATCCAGCTGCAATTCGGCCAGCCGATCAAGAAAGGCCGGGTCGGAATTGACCCCCGCCAGCCTGGCCACCTGCACCAGTTGCTGCAGGCCGTATTCGCAGAATTTGGGACTGCCCAGTGAGATTCGCTCAAAACCCAGCAGTGATTTGGCCACCGTCCACCCTTGGTTCAATTCCCCGACCAGGCTGTCCTGTTCAACGAAGACCTCATCAAAAAACACTTCAGCGAATTCCTCGTGCCCGGTCAGGTCGCGAATCGGCCTGACACGTATCCCCGGCTGGTCGAGTTCGACCAGAAAGAAACTGATGCCCTGCTGCTTCTTGACATTGGGATCCGTACGCGCCAGCACGAAGATATGCGTTGAATCGTGCGCCATCGTCGTCCAGATCTTCTGGCCGTTGATGACAAAACCTTCGCGGCCATTCACGCTGCGACGTACCGCCGTCGTCCGCAGACTGGCCAGATCCGAGCCGGCTTCAGGCTCGGAATAGCCCTGGCACCAAATGTGTTGGGCGGCAAGAATGGGCGGCAGATAGCGTTCGCGCTGCGCCGGCGTGCCGTAACGCATCAGCAGCGGACCTATCATCAACACGCCATGATCCTGATAGCGGGCAATGCCCCAGCGCTCCTGCTCTTCCAGGAAAATCAGCAGCTTGGCCGGCCCCAGGCCCATGCCGCCAAACTCGCGTGGCCATGCTGGCGCGATCCACCCTTTGGCTGCCGTATGCATGACCCATTCGCGCAGCTGACCCCAGCGCAGGCGATGGGCCGGGTAACGAAGCTCACCCGGATAATGCCGCTCGAATTCTCCCCTGACAATTGCCCGGAACGCCTCGTCGCCCAGGGCATTCCAGTCTCTTTCCTGCTCTACACCGAAACGCATGCCTTCCCCCTGGAAATCAGATTGATCGTGTGTTTCATCAGCGCTCCTGTACCGGCACGAGCTGGCCAAAACGCCTGCGATGCTCGGTGGCCGTGCCAAAACGGGATGCCAGTGCCAGGATCCGGTTCACGTAGATGCCCAGTTCGTATTCATCCGTAATGCCAATTGCCCCATGCAGCTGAATCGCCTGCCCGGCGAGATGACGCCCGGCCTGCGAGGCACGTGCTTTGACGCTGCTCGCCGCCCGCTGCAGCGCGGTTGCATCCGCATCGCTGTTGGCGGCCTGTGCAAGCGCCACCCGCAGGGCTGACGCCGTCAGTTCTTTCTGCATCCACATATCAACGGCGCGATGCTGCAGGACCTGGAAGGAGCCAATGCGACGGCCAAACTGCTTGCGCACGCCCAGGTATTCCACCGTCAAATCAAGCGCGCGGCGCATGGCGCCAAGCATTTCCGCCGCACACACGACTGTTGCCAGAGAGACAGCCTGATCCAGAGCAACGGAAACAGGAATTTCGCAATCCAGCTCTGCACTGGACGGAAGTAGCAGGTCCGCCAGCGCGAGCTTGGCCCGGTTCACACCGTCGGCGCCGGCTTCCACATCGACGGTCAGGCCGCCAGTGTCCCGACCGATGGCAAACAGACGCACGCCTTCGCCATCATGCGCAGCGACGATGAAAGTCGTCGCCTGGGCTGGTGCAACATGACGACAATTACCCGACAGCTGCCACTTATCGCCTGCCCGGCGGGCCTGTATGGTTTGAATGGCCGGTTCCAGCCCACCGGCTTCGGCTTGCCAGGCTACTGCCGCCAGCTGCTCGCCCGCCATCACCTGACGCCGTAATATTTCAGCTGTTTCACCATTGCATAAAGATAAACAATATATAGACATCACAGCGACATCCACAAAGGGCTCGAAATAAGCCGAATAGCCCAGGCGCTCAGCGATGGCGGCCGCTGCCGGAAGCCCCAACCCCAGCCCCCCTTGCTCTTCATCCGGCATAATGGCCAACCAACCCTGCTGGGCCATGGCTTCCCAGACGGCGGGATCAAAGCCCTGTTGGTCATCGCGTGAACGGCGGCTGCGATCTGCATCCGGTTGTGCAAACGCCTCGGCGGCGCTGGCTATCATCCGCAGCATCTCGTCGGCGGTATCGGCCCCACCGTGCATGACATCCATGCTCATGCCTGCTCTCCCAATAAATGTTCTGCACTGTGCCCCACATCCGTCTCGGCATCGAGAACGGCCAGGGCATCCAGCGCAACAGCCCCCTGCCCCTGCGGTAGTACACGCAAGGGGTTGATCTCCATGGTCTGAATACGACTGTCCGTAATAGCGGCCATTTCGGAAAGGGCAACGATGACCCGCACGACTTCATCCACGTCGCAGGCGGGAGCCCCGCGCCAGCCAGCCAGCAGCCTGGAGGCCCGTGTCTCGGCAATCATTTCGCGAGCGACTGCCTCGGAAACGGGAGCCGCGCGAAAGGCGACGTCCTCAAAACATTCCGCCGCCACGCCCCCCAGGCCAAACATCACAACCGGCCCAAAAACCGGATCCTGGGTAGTACCGACGATGACATCCAGCCCAGCCGGCGCCATGGGACTGACCAGAACGCCGTCGATAACGGCATCAGGAAAGGCCTGCCTGGCGCGCTGCATAATGGCACGGAAACCCGATGCGACAGCCTGCGCATCGTCGACGCCCAGCAATACACCGCCAATTTCCGTCTTGTGCAGAATATCCGCGGAAACAATCTTCAAAGCTACCGGAAACCCCAGCCCGCTAGCGGCTGCCGCCGCCTCTTGCGCCGTGGCAGCCAAGGTTTCGGGCAAGACGCTGACCCCAGCGGCTGCAAACATTTTCTTGGCAGCAGTTTCCGACAGGTTTCCGCTTCCTTGACCGGACATGACGGCGCGTGACCCCAGCGGCCGTGCATCTTCCTGCGAGGTTTCAGTGAAAGAGCGGCTGAAGTGCGCAAGCGCCCCCAGCACCCTCACACCACGCGCCAGATCCTCGAACACGAGAAACCCTGCATCGTTGTAATCTCGGATGACATCCGGGTCGGCCGCCATGCTCAACATGATGGGGCAACGCGAACGCGTGTTTTCTGTCGCCGCCATAATTGCCTTACGCATCGGGGCGGTCAGGGCCCGCGCCAGCGGCACGGTCGTCAGGAAGACGAACACAGCGTCGTAAGCACCAGATTCGGCCACATGGCGCAAGGCTGTGGAAAACATATCCAGATCGTTGACCGCCTGC
>JBAYOJ010000156.1:0-6459 GCA_041678385.1 Burkholderiaceae bacterium
TGGCGGTGGCTACGGGATCTTGACACGCTGTGCCGCCGTCATGGCATGCTGTTGATCATGGATGAAACCATCGTTGGCTGCGGCCGTACGGGGCGGTTCTTCAGTTTCGAGGCTTCGGGCGTTCGCGCAGACATGATTGCGCTCTCGCGTTCACTCTCCGGTTTTGGCCTGCCTGTCTCGTTGTTGCTGAGCCGGCCTGATCTTCCGGTCGTGCAGTATCAATCGGCAATCCCCGATGAAAATGCCGGCCTGGCTCTGCTGACTGCCGCGCAGGTCCTTGAAGCGTATTGGGCGGACGACAGTTTCGCCGTTCATGTGCGTCGCAAAGAACGTCTGGTGCGCGATTGGCTTGAAAATCTTGCCCAGGGGTATGCGCATCTCGGGCTGGGTGTGCGTGGCAGAGGTTTGATTCAGGGCCTGGTCACGCCGGCCCCGCTGGGGCTAGCTACAGAAATCGCCAGCAAGGCGCTGGCCTGCGGTCTCGTCACGCTTACTACGGGCATGCATGACGAAGTTCTGAAGATCCTGCCGGCGCTTACCATTGATGAAGACCTGCTGGTCCAGGGTTTGGGAATTCTAGACAGATCTGTGACCGACATTCTGGAAAATCGCTGACGGCTCAGGCAGTATCCAGGAAGTTTTTCAAGAAGTCGCGGGTGCGTTCTTCCCTGGGTTCCCCAAAAACTTGTTCGGGCGGGCCCTGTTCGACGATACGCCCTTTGTCAAAGAAGCAGACGCGATCCGATACCCGTTTGGCGAACTGCATTTCGTGTGTGACCAGCAGCATGGTCAGATCGTGTTCTTCCGCCAGGCGCTGAATCACGTTGAGCACCTCGCCCACGAGTTCGGGGTCCAGTGCCGAAGTGGGTTCGTCGAACAACATGATGTTGGGCCGCATGGCCAGTGCGCGGGCAATGGCGACACGCTGCTGTTGGCCGCCCGAAAGCTGGCTGGGAAATTTATCGACCTGGTCGCTCAAGCCCACGAGTTCCAGGTATTCGTCAGCCCGCTCATGGGCTTCCTGGCGCGACAGGCCCAATACATGGACGGGTGCTTCCGTCACGTTGCGACGCACCGTCATGTGGGGAAACAGGTTGAATTGCTGGAACACCATGCCCATTTCCTTGCGCATGTTGCGCAAGTGGCTTTCGCTGGCAGGCACCAGCTCGCCGTTGCGGCGCTCGTGCCACAGGGGGCGGCCCGCAACGTGGATAATGCCATCGTCGATCGTTTCCAGTGTCATGAGTATGCGCAAGACCGTCGACTTCCCTGACCCGGAGGGGCCGATGATGGTGACCTTTTCCCCTTTGCGTACTTCAAAATCCAGCGAATCCAGAACCGTGACCGGGCCGAAGCGCTTGACCACGCGGTCGAAATGGATGATGGCTTCAGGAACCGGATGCGCTGTGCTGCCGGTCGTTGTGTCGTCGTTCATTTCAGGGGTATTCCTCGTTTGGGCAGGCGCGTATCCAGATAACGGATGGCCGCCGCCGCCACCAGGGTGAGAATAAGGTAGATAAGGCCAACCATCGATAAGGGAATCAAGTAATTAAAGGTGCGGTCGCCGATGATTTTGGCGACATTCAGCATTTCCAGCACTGCCACCACCGAAAGCAGAGGCACGTCCTTCATGATGGACACCAGATAATTGCCCAGGGCGGGAATAATGCGCGGTATGGCCTGCGGCAGAATGATGACCGCGAAGGTGCGACGGGGTGACAGGTCAAGCGCGCGGGCGGCTTCGTACTGCCCTAAAGGGACCGATTCCAGCCCCGCACGGTAGACTTCGGAGGTATAGGCACTGTATTGCAGGCCCAGCGCCAGCGCCCCAGTCATGAAGGCCGGCAGGACGATCCCGTATTCAGGTAGAACGTAATACAGGAAGAACAGCTGAACCAGCAGCGGGGTGTCACGGACGAACTCGGTGAACAGGCGCGCAGGCCAGGAAATCAGCTTCAGCGGCGACGCCTTCAGCCCCGCCAGGACCAGCCCCAGCACTAGGGCGATGACGAACCCCACCGCCGTAGCCTGTATCGTCACAACCAGACCCTTGAGCAGGATGGGCAGAATGGATACCGCGAACGCCCACTGGCTGGACGTATCCCATGCGATGCCGAAGAGCATGTCAGGATCTCCCTGCGCGCCAGCGCCCGACCGAGCGTTCCAGCAGCGTCATCAGTGCCGTAAGCACGAGTGCCATTCCAAAATACATAAATAGCAACAATGTATATACCGTAGTGCTATCCTGGGTGAAATTGCGTATCTGCTCTGCCCGGAAGGCCATGTCGCCCAGACTGATCAGTGAAACCAGGGCCGTGTCCTTCAGGTTCTGCACGGCCAGGTTACCGAAGCTGGGCAGCATTTCGGGTATGGACTGAGGCAAGGCAATACGCCAGAGAGTCTGGCGAGGCGTGAAATCCAGCGCTTTGGCGGCTTCATGCTGGCTGAGCGGTACGGCCTGGATCGCGCCGCGCACCACTTCGGCACCGTAGGCGCCGATATTCAGGCTGAGCGCAAGCGTGCCTGCCACCAGCGGCGGCAGGCGCCAATCCATCCCGAGCATCTGCCCGACCAGGGGCAGGGCGAAGTAGAGCCAGAAAAGCTGAACCAGCAATGACGTGCCGCGAAAGACTTCGATCATGGCGACCGAGAAGCCCTTGAGCAGCCAGTTGCTGGACATCCTGCCCAACCCGAATGCAAATGCAAAGAACCCGCCCAGCAGCGTCGAGTAGAAAGTGAGCTGGGCGGTGACCCAGGCCCCTTCGAGCAAGGGCGGGAGATAGGACAGCCAGTGCATTACCGACTCAGCCGGCGCAGAGCTGTTCAGTATTTCGTTTGGTGGATTCGCTGGCGTCGGTGTCGCTGAACCCGTAGGTGGTCAGAATTTCCTTCCATTCACTGGTTTGCTTGAATTTGGCCAGCTCTTCGCTGACGGCATTGCGCAGGTCTTCGGAGTTCTGGCTGAAGGTGAAGCCGCCCCAGCTGCGCACTGGCGTACCGTCAATGACGGGATCGGTGAAATTGGCGGCCGCTTCGACCCGGTCACTCTGCTTGGCCAGTTCGCTGACCGTGAGACTGGTAGCGGCATAGGCGGCGGCTCTGCCGGTGGAGACAGTAGAAATGGCATCGGCGTTATTTGAGATGGTGACCATACGTTCGGAGGGCACGCCCAGCGCCTGAAGCATTTCCAGCTGGTCAGCTCCCGCCATGATGGCGACCTTTTGGTCGGAATCCGCAAATTCCTGATAGCTGTGCAGATCTTGCGGGTTGCCGCTGGCTACAAGCAGGCCTTCGCCATAGGAAGTGTTGGGTTCGGAAAACAGGACTTGCTTGCAGCGTTCGGGCAGGATGGCCATCTCTGCCGCAACCATGTCGAAGTGGTCTGCCCGCAGGCCCGGAATCAGCGAGCTGAAGCTGGTGGTGATCCACTGAATATTCTCAACGCCCAATTGTTTCATGATCTGCCGAGCAACGTCGGGGCCGGCGCCTTTGGCATCGCCTTGCAGGTCAACATAGCCGTAGGGGATTTCATTGGCTACGGCAATGCGGATCTGGCCGCGTTCCTTGATTTCGGCGAGGGAAGCTGCCTGTGCACCCACGTACGGGATGCACAGTGCCACTCCCAGAGCGAAGGCCGAAACCAGCTGAGAGGGGCGCAGCTTGCGTTCGGGCCTGCATTTGGGGGACGTGAGGCGTGTGCCTGAATTCATGGTCATGTCGGAGCTCCTGTTCCGTATGGGTTTTCGCTACCGTAGAGCGGTTGTGCACCGCGATCTTTGCTAGGGAGGCGTCTGTATAAGTATCCCTAGGGTTGTGTCCGATAGAAATCATTCTGCGGAAAATAATACACTGAATGATTATTCGTACCCAAATCAATTGCCTAGTGGTCTTCAGGCTTGCGGGAACGAAAAGAGTGTGGTTTGGGTGCAAAATTGCATGATATGGCTTGGCATTCAGCAGGCCTGCATGCTAGGATGCTTTCCATGCGTAACGTTTTCCAGTTTTTCTTCTTTTACTTTTATGCTTTTTCCAAGCCGCTGGTGGAAGAAGGGAAACGTCGTACGCACTGAAAAAGCCAAATTCCCAAAAAGCCGCCAGCGTGAAGCTAGGCGGCTTTTTCTTTTTACGTTGCCTGGTCAGCTGGTCTATCAAATGGAGCATACCGTGTCGCACAATACTGATGATTTACGAATCCGCGAGATCAAGGAACTTTCCCCACCATCGCATATCATGCGGGAATTTCCTTGCACGCCGGATATCTCTTCGGTGGTCTACGACGCGCGGCGGGCGGTACACAATATCCTGAGTGGTAAAGACGACCGGATGGTGGTGGTGATCGGGCCTTGTTCCATCCACAATACGGCTGCGGCACTGGAATACGCCAAGCGGCTCAGCGAGCAGCGCAAACGCTTTGCTGGCGAACTCGAGATCATCATGCGCGTTTACTTCGAGAAGCCGCGCACCACGGTGGGCTGGAAGGGTCTTATCAACGATCCCGCGCTTGATGGCAGTTTCAACATCAATAAAGGCCTGCGTACCGCTCGCGAACTCCTCATTCAGGTGAACGACATGGGGCTGCCCGCAGGCTGTGAATTCCTGGACATGATCACGCCGCAGTACATTGCCGATCTGGTCGCCTGGGGCGCCATTGGCGCGCGCACCACTGAAAGCCAGGTCCATCGAGAACTCGCGTCCGGTTTGTCCTGCCCGGTCGGTTTCAAGAACGGTACCGGCGGTGATATCAAGATTGCCGTTGACGCCATGCTGGCCGCTTCCCAGCCTCACCACTTCCTTTCGGTAACCAAGGGTGGGCATTCCGCCATCGTATCCACAGTCGGCAATAACGATTGCCATGTGATTCTGCGTGGCGGCAAGGCGCCCAACTACGATGCGGAAAGTGTTGAGGCGGCGGCTCAGGTCATTGCCAAGGCAGGGGTATTGCCGCGACTCATGGTCGATGCCAGCCACGCGAACAGTTCCAAGGATTACAGCAAGCAGCCGTTGGTGATCGATGACGTTTCCAAGCAGGTCGAGCAAGGCGATGCCCGCATTTTCGGCGTGATGGTGGAAAGCAACCTCGTGGCGGGGCGTCAGGATCTCGTTCCCGGTCAGGAACTCACCTACGGTCAAAGCATCACGGATGGCTGCATAGATTGGGACGAGTCGGTTGTTGTGCTGGAACGCCTGGCCAAGGCCGTGCGTGTCCGCCGCGAGCAGGCCCCGTCGCAATCAGCAAATGCCCTGATCGGCAGCGCCGCCTGAAACAGGTAGTATCGCAACACCCCCTGCCGCTTTCCTGCGGCAGGGGCGCAGCGACCGATATCGGGCGCAAGCATCACATAGGAGTCTTTCAGCGTGAACGCCATCCATTCAGCGCCAGTTCGGGGCAGGGCAATCCCTGCGGGATTCATCGATGCATTGCGCGAACGCTTTGGCGACCGCGTCTCCACAGCGGATGCCGTACGTGAGCACCATGGCCGCGACGAATCCCCATATCCGGCCATGCTGCCCGATGTTGTGGTGTATGCCTTAAGCACCGAAGAAGTCGCCTGGGTGGCCGCGCATTGCAACGCCCATGGCGTTCCTCTGATCCCCTACGGTACCGGGTCATCGCTCGAAGGGCATCTGCTGGCGGTGCAAGGGGGCGTGTCGCTTGACTTGTCGCGCATGGACCAAATTGTCGCTCTGCATCCTGAAGACTTCACCGTCACGGTGCAGGCCGGGGTTACGCGCAAGCAGCTCAACGACGACATCCGGGATACCGGTCTGTTCTTCCCCATCGACCCGGGCGCAGACGCCAGCCTGGGGGGCATGGCGGCCACGCGCGCCTCAGGTACCAATGCGGTGCGCTATGGCACCATGCGCGAAAACGTTGTGTCGTTGAAAGTGGTTACGGCTGACGGTCGTATCCTCACAACGGCGGGTCGGGCACGCAAGTCGTCGGCCGGCTACGACCTGACACGCATTTTTGTGGGCAGCGAAGGCACTCTGGGCATCATCACCGAAGTCACAGTTCGCCTCTATCCGCAGCCCGAGGCTGTATCTGCCGCCATCTGCAATTTTTCCGATCTTGGCGCGGCAGTGCGCAGCGTCATCGAGATCATTCAGATGGGGGTCCCTGTGGCGCGGGTCGAGTTCATGGATACCGCCGCAGTGCGCGCCACGAACGCCTACAGCAAGCTTGAACTCAAAGAATCCCCCTTGCTGCTGTTCGAGTTCCATGGCAGCCCTGCGGGTGTGCGTGAGCAGGCGGAAACCGTCCAGGAAATCACCCGTTCCCACGGCGGCGAAGATTTTGCCTGGGCCGAACACCCTGAAGACCGCAGCCGCCTCTGGACTGCTCGGCACAACGCTTATTTTGCCGGCTTGCAGTTACGCCCCGGCTGCCGCTCCAGTACGACCGATGTCTGCGTTCCCATATCGCGTCTCGCGGAATGCATCACTGAAACTGCCGCCGAA
>JBAYOJ010000157.1:0-6448 GCA_041678385.1 Burkholderiaceae bacterium
GGCGTTGCGCAAGGGCGTCAACTGCGTGGTGTCCAGGACGCCTTGGGAAAACTCCATCCCGTAACGCAGGCGCTTGACGCGTTTGCGCAGCTCATGGCGTTCGTCCCAGGAAACGTTCAGAAAAGTCTTGGCGTCACGTCGGATGCGTTCCAGCCAGGCATTGAGCCGCTTGCTGAGCAGGGGGGCTGCATCTGTCTTCGTGCCTGATTTCTGCAAGGCGTCACCATATAGCACCAGGTGCTCCAGCAGGTCCAGCAGCGTCTGCTGGAATTCCGGCGCGGCCACTTTGCGGGCGCGCTGTGTGGATTCTTCTGAATGATCAATCGGGGCCTGGGTGGCGTCCGGCGGCATGCCTGCCGTCATCAGGCGGGGCAGCAGCTCTGTCTGGATGACATCCAGATCGCGGGCCTGGCCCAATACAGAAAAGTGTTGCTTCAAACGTTCCCGCAGGGATTCCGGAGGGGTAGCGACGTCGCCGAACAATTGCCAGCAGGCCCGCAGCCGCCGTATGCCCACTCGTATCTGATGGACATATTCAATGCGCTGCTCATTGCTGGTCTTCATGCTGTCCAGCCCCGCCAGGAAGCCGCTGTTGCGGATGATCTGGCTCATGCAGTCGTTGGCGCACTGCAGATAGGC
This sequence comes from Burkholderiaceae bacterium, assembly GCA_041678385.1. Taxonomy (GTDB): domain Bacteria; phylum Pseudomonadota; class Gammaproteobacteria; order Burkholderiales; family Burkholderiaceae_B; genus Yanghanlia. Next base: position 640 of record JBAYOJ010000157.1, read on the forward strand.
GGCCTGAATGCCGGCATCGGGCGATAACAAGGGCTGTCCGGCCCTGACGGCTGCGGCCAGCCTCTGAACGTGCTGGGGACTCAGCTTGGGGCTGCGTGCTCTGCCCTGCGGTGGTGTATCGGGGTCCCAGGTGCTCAAGCTGTCTTCAGCATGGCTTTCGGCGCTCAGTGTCGCAATGGCGTCGCCGCGGGCAGCCTTGCTGCGCAATTCAAGGACTAGCCTGTGTTCCTGCAACCATTCACCCGACAGGGCGAACAGGTCACGCGCATGGCCGGTTACGCCCTCGATCTCGAACTCGTGAATGGACAGCTCAATGCCATTCGCAATGATGGCGCCTTCGTCATAGGCCAGTTCGGCGGAGCCCGATTCCGTGGGGACGACTTTCTTGAGCCTGATCACATGTGTGATGTAACGGCAGCGCAGCCGGCCGGCGACGTTGGCCATGAGCTCACCGATATGGGAGTCGGCGTAGAGCCCCAGGTCGAGTGTGGGGCCAGGGCGAGGATGATTCCACTCGATGCGTGACAGCTCGTCAGGGCCGGGCGTCTTGATGGTCTGGATCCATATGCCATCTTCGCGCCGCAGGCGCAGGGCGATGTTTGCACGCGCCAGCACCTGGTTGTCGGTGTCAAAGTAGCGAGCATGCAGCTCGACCGCTTCGGCGCCCAATTTGTTCAGACGGGTCTTGAGGCCGGAGCGTTGCCGCGCAGGTACGTGGAATTTCAGCTCGCGTTCTAGCATGGTGAAAAGTTCTTCCTGAAGAGGGCGTAGTATAGGCGTGGAGTCTTGCGCTTGTGTGAAAAAGGCCTGTTCCGCCGCGCTTAAGCGTGCACTCGGGCACAATGCGGGTATTCCTCAGGCCCCGGGGTTAAAATGGGCCAACTTTTGTGAAGGCTTCCTGCATGAGTACTCTATCTGAACTGGAACCCGGCACCCAGGCCGGTACCGGTATTTCGCCTGTAACCGAGATCGTGGCCGAACTTCGCGCCGGCCGCATGGTCATTCTGGTTGATGAAGAAGATCGCGAAAACGAAGGCGATCTTGTCATGGCTGCCGAATTCGTCACGCCCGCAGCCATAAATTTTATGGTCACGCATGCGCGTGGCCTGGTGTGCCTGACGCTTACCGAAGAACGTTGCCGGCAGCTCGACCTGCCGCTTATGGCCAGCCGCAACGGCACCCGCTATGGCACCAACTTCACCATGTCGATCGAAGCCGCCGAAGGCGTCGAAACCGGCATTTCCGCTGCTGATCGGGCGCGCACCATACGTGTGGCGGTCGCCCGCGACGCCAAACCGTCCGATCTCGTGCAGCCGGGGCATATTTTCCCCGTACAGGCGGTGCGTGGTGGTGTGCTGGTGCGGGCCGGCCATACCGAAGCCGGCTGCGACCTCACCGGCATGGCGGGCCTGACTCCCGCCGCGGTGATCTGCGAAATCCTGAAACCCGATGGCACCATGGCGCGGCTGCCCGATCTTCTTGAGTTCGCGCGCGAGCACGATCTCAAGATCGGTACCATCGCTGATCTCATCCAGTATCGCAGCGAGCACGAATCCATGGTCGAGCGTATCTCGTCGCGCCATGTCGACACGCCGTGGGGCGCATTCGAAGCCGTTGCCTATCGCGACCTGTCCTCCGGTGCTGCGCACCTGGCGCTGGTGCATGGCAAGGTGGAACGCGAAGTCGAAACGCTGGTCCGGGTGCATGAGCCCACGACGGTGCTCGATGTGCTCTTCGAAGGTGAAGGCGACCATAGCTGGGGTATCGCCCAGGCGCTGCGATCCATCGCAGCGGCGCCCTCGGGGGTGCTGATCATGTTGAATTGCCAGGGTTCATCCGAAAATGTCTTTGCTCATTTCGAATCCTGGAAACCGGCCACAGACAGGCCCGACCCTACCCAGGATCGCGAAAGCCGTTATGGCCTGCGTACCTACGGCATAGGCGCCCAGATCATGCGCGACATCGGCGTGGGCAAGGCGCGCCTGCTGGCACGGCCGCGCAAGATGCCCAGCATGACCGGTTTTGCGCTTACCATTACAGGTTACATTAGCGAACCTCCTCAAAACTCCTGAACAGGAACCGGATATGAACCCCTACACTCTCTCGCCTGATCTGAACGGCGAAGGCCTGCATATCGGTATCGTGCGCGCCCGTTTCAACGAGGAGATCGGCCAGGCCGAACTCGGCGCTTGTCTGGCAGAACTGGCCAAGCTCGGCGTGGACGAACGTGACGTCATGGTCGTGACCGTCCCCGGCGCGCTTGAAATGGGCGTGGCCCTCGCCCAGATGGCGGAAACCTTCGAATTCGACGCCCTCATCGCGCTGGGCGCCGTTATCCGCGGCGAAACCTATCATTTCGAGATCGTCAGCAACGAAAGTGCGTCGGCGATCAGCCGCGTATCGCTTGAAACCGGCATCCCGGTTGCCAACGGTGTGCTTACCACCGAAACTGAAGAACAAGCTCAAGTGCGCGCTGAAGAAAAGGGCCGTGATTGCGCCCGCGCAGCGGTCGAAATGGCCAATCTGGTGGCTGCGCTTGAACCCGAGTCCGAAGACGACGAAGACGACGATTACGACGACGAGGAAGATGATCTTGACGACGAGTGAGTCTCGCGGGGCTGCGGGTGGTGCACGCAGTAATGCCCGCAGCGCGCGGCGCCGCGCACGCGAGTTCGCCCTGCAGGGCGTCTACGCATGGTTACTTCGAGGCGATGAAGGTGGCAAGGATGCCGGCGATATCGATGCCCACATCCGCGACAGCGAAGATTTCGGTGATGCCGATGCGCAGTGGTACAAGACCTTGCTGCACGGCGTCATGCGTGACGCACCCGCCCTGCGCGAAGGCTTCATGCCCCACATCGACCGCCCCCTCGAAGAACTATCGCCCGTCGAACATGGCATCTTGCTCATCGGCAGCTACGAGCTGCTGAACCATATCGAAGTGCCGTACAAGGTCGTTATCAACGAAGCCGTGGAACTGGCCAAGTCTTTCGGTGGTACCGATGGCTTCAAGTTCGTGAATGGTGTGCTCGATAAGCTGGCGGCCGACCTGCGGCCGCTAGAGGTTCAGGCGGCCAGCCGCCGCTGAATACAGCAGGGGCGGACATATTGGCTGGTGAATTCGAACTGATCGCCCGTTATTTCGACTGGCCGGTGCCGTCCGGCACACTGGGGGTGGGCGACGACTGCGCCCTGCTGCCAGTGGCGCCGGGCCACCGTCTGGCAGTCACCACCGATCTTCTGGTGGAGGGCTGCCATTTCTTCTCTGACGTCGACCCGCAGGCCCTTGGGCACAAGGCCCTGGCGGTCAATGTGTCTGATCTGGCTGCCATGGGGGCGCGGCCCCTGGGGTGCCTGCTGGGTTTGTCCCTGCCAACGGTTGACGAAAAATGGTTGGGTGGTTTTGCCCGGGGCTTTCGGGCGTTGGCCGATCACACAGGCTGCCCGCTGATCGGCGGCGACACGACCCGCAGCCCGCGCGGTATCGTGATCAGCGTGACCGCCATGGGCGAAGTCGCCATCGATGCCGAACTCAAGCGTTCCGACGCCCGGCCGGGCGATGATATCTGGGTGACTGGCAGCCTGGGTGCGCCGCATGTGGCACTGGAACTCCTGCAAGGGCGGCATGCATCACACGCCAGTTCGCTCGCATCCTTGCAAACCCTGCTGGAATGGCCGCAGCCACCGGTGGCGTTCGGGGCAGCCCTGGCGGGGGTGGCGCATGCCGCCATTGATATTTCCGACGGCCTGCTGCAGGATCTCGGCCACATTTTGAAGGCCAGCGGCTGCGCCGCAGAAATCGAATATGCCGACTTGCCCATACATGAACAACTTGTTGCTCTGGATGCGGCGGTCGTACAGCGGGCGGTATTGAATGGCGGGGATGTCTATCAACTGTGCTTTACCGCCGCGCCGCGTGCCGCGCCGGCGATCGAAGCGCTGGCGCTGCAGCAGGGTGTGCGGGCAACAAAGGTGGGCCGGATACTGCAAGGCCAGGGCGTTCGGGTAATTGGCAGTCCGTTACCATTGGGTAACGGCGATCACGCCGGTTTCGATCATTTTTCTTGATATGCGTCACTCTACCGGTCACCCTGCTTCTTCCGGACGCCCCCAGCCCACCCTGCGGTGGGTGTTCCAGAACATCTGGCGCATTCTGGCCTTCGGTTTTGGCAGCGGGCTATTGCGTCCGGCGCCCGGTACCTGGGGCACACTGTTGGCCTGGGTGTTGTGGGTGCCGCTATTGCAGGGCCGTTCAGATACCGTAGTCCTGGCGGTATTGGTGGTGGCTTTTGTCATTGGCTGCTGGGCATGTAAGCGCACTGGCGAGGCTTTGGGGGTAGCTGACCACGGGGGCATGGTCTGGGACGAGATCGTCGCCTTCTGGCTGGTGCTGTGGCTGACCCCAAACGCTCTTGAAGCGCAGGCGGTGGCTTTTGTGCTGTTCCGGATTTTCGATATTACCAAGCCGCAGCCCGTGCGTTACTTCGATACCCGTTTACAGGGCGGTTTCGGCGTCATGTTGGATGACATCATCGCCGCCGTATATAGTTTGCTGGTCATGGCTGTTCTGGTCACCTTTGGAGTGTTTGCATGATGTCTGACAACATTGAAGGCCTTGCACGCGCACTGGGCGAACGCCTGATAGAAAAGGGCTGGATGTTTTCTTGCGCCGAATCCTGCACGGGCGGCCTGTTGGCTGCCGCCATGACCGCGACGGCGGGTTCCAGCCAATGGTTTGATCGCGGCTTCGTCACCTACAGCAATGCCGCCAAATGCGAATTGCTGGGGGTGCATCCTGACACGCTGGACCGTTTCGGTGCGGTCAGCGAAGAAACCGCCATGGAAATGGCAGCTGGTGCCCTTGCCGGGGCACGTCAAAGTCATTTCGCCGTATCCACCACCGGTATCGCCGGGCCGGACGGGGCCACACCCGGCAAGCCCGTTGGCATGGTGTGTTTCGGCTTCGCATCCCGGGTTGGTTCAGGGGTGGTTACCCGCGCTGAAACCCAGGTCTTTCCGGGTGATCGCCAGGCGGTGCGGGCTGCGGCGGTTGCCTATGCTTTGTCGACGGCTTTGGAATTCAACCCGGCAGATTAGGGCACTGCGTTGATAGCGTCACGGGTGGCGATCGCGGCGGCGGCAGCGGCCTCACGCCAGTCTTCGCCCGGGCTTGCATACAGGATGGCACGGGATGAATTGATCATCATGCCCAACCCGCGGCTGTCGCGCCCGGCGCCTACCGTTGCGGCGACATCACCACCCTGCGCGCCTATGCCTGGAATCAGCAGCGGCATATCACCGACACAGGACCGTACTTTGGCGATTTCAGCGGGGAAGGTGGCGCCTACTACCAAGCCGCACTGCCCATGGGTATTCCATTTGTCGGCAACGAGGGCCGCCACCCTGAGGTATAGCGGTACGCCGTCGATGTCTTCAATGAACTGCAGGTCCGAACCCCCGGGGTTGGACGTGCGGCACAGCACAATAACGCCCCGGTCCTTCCATTCGAGGTAAGGCGCGACACTGTCGTAACCCATGTAAGGGTTGACGGTCACAGCATCGGCGCCATAGCGTTCAAAAGCCTCTTGGGCGTAACGTTCAGCGGTAGAGCCGATATCGCCGCGCTTGGCATCCAGTATCAATGGCAGGCTGGGGTGCTGGGTACGGATGTGGCGGCACAAGGCTTCCAGTTCGTCTTCCGCAGCTACTGCCGAAAAATAGGCAATTTGTGGTTTGAACCCGCATACATAAGGCGCTGTAGCATCCACGATTTCGCGGCAGAATTCGAAAATGGCGTCAGGCTTCCCCA
>JBAYOJ010000158.1:0-6439 GCA_041678385.1 Burkholderiaceae bacterium
CGAAAAGCTGGCGGAAATAGTTATAGAAAGGCTTGGGGCGGTGCGACAGCACGGCCAGGGGGGCGTCGTTGCCCATGGAACCGATCGCTTCCTCGCCGCTGCGCGCCATGGGTTCCAGCACCATGCTGAGGTCTTCCTGCGTCCAGCCGAAGGCCTGCTGGCGGTCCAGTAGCGGGCCGGCTGGTTTCGGCTGACCGGCCTCGGGGGCGGGCAGGTTTTCCAGCTTGAGCCGCAAGCCTTCGATCCACTGGCGATAGGGGTGCATATTGGCCAGTTGTGATTTGATTTCACTGTCATCAATGATGCGGCCCTGCTGCAGATCGATCAGGAACATCTTGCCGGGCTGCAGCCGCCACTTTTTGATGATGCGATGTTCGGGGATGGACAGCGTGCCTGCTTCCGACGCCATGATCACCATGTCGTCGTCGGTGATGACGTAACGGGCGGGGCGCAGCCCATTGCGATCAAGCGTGGCGCCGATCTGCCGACCGTCGGTGAAAGCCACGGCTGCCGGGCCGTCCCAGGGCTCCATCATGGCCGCGTGGTACTCATAGAAGGCGCGGCGGTTTTCATCCATGCTGGCATGCTGTTCCCAGGCTTCGGGAATCATGATCATCATGGCATGAGCCAGGGAATAGCCGGACATCACCAGCAGTTCCAGGCAGTTGTCGAAAGTGGCGGTATCCGATTGGCCTTCGTAGACGATGGGATAGAGCTTTTGCAGATCATCGCCCAGCACAGCGGATTCCATGGCGCCTTCCCGCGCCCGCAGCCAGTTGAAGTTGCCTTTTACCGTGTTGATTTCGCCGTTATGGGCGATCATGCGGTAGGGGTGGGCCAGAGGCCAGGCGGGAAAGGTGTTGGTGGAAAACCGCTGATGGACCAGCGCCAGCGCGGAAACCGCCCTGGCGTCAGAGAGGTCGCGGTAATACTGGCCCACCTGATTGGCCAGCAGCAGGCCTTTGTAGACCACCGTGCGCACCGAGATCGATGGCACAAAGTATTCGCGGCCATGGGCCAGTTTCATCTGCTGGATGGCATGGCTGGCGGTCTTGCGAATGACGTAGAGCTTGCGTTCCAGGGCGTCGGGCACTGAAATGCCCGGCCCCCGTCCGATGAACAGTTGCCGGATCACCGGCTGACAGGCCAGGACGGTGGGGGACATCGGCATGTCATGGTCTACCGCAACGTCACGCCAGCCCAGGACCACCTGCCCTTCGTCGCGCACGGCGCGTTCCAGCTCGTGTTCACAGGCCAGTCGCGAGGCGGTTTCCTTGGGAAGAAAGACCATGGCCACGCCGTATTCGTCGGGTGGCGGGAGCTCAACGCCTTGCGCGGCCATTTCGTCGCGATACAGGGCGTCGGGAATCTGTATGAGGATGCCGGCGCCATCACCCATCAATTCATCAGCGCCAACCGCGCCTCTGTGATCAAGGTTTTCCAGGATTTTCAGGCCCTGCTGGATGATGGCATGGCTGCGCCGGCCCTTGATATGGGCGACAAAGCCCACGCCACAGGCGTCATGCTCATGGGAGGGATGGTAAAGGCCCTGGGGGCCGGGCGCGTCCGCCGGAATGCGCGGAACCACGGTGGGGGGGTGGCCGAAGGCGGTAGGATCGATATGGGGCATGTTCTTGCTCGCAGGTCTTTCTATGCGGGGCGTTCAATGTTTCCCCGGAAGAAAAAAATAACGCTCGCAAGGGTGATTGCACAAGAAAAAAAATTGGGGTCTGTCCCCAATTAAATTGTGGTGATGGTACTGGGGGGAAAATTGGGGACGCACCCAACTCAAGAAATAAAAAAGCGATATTCAGCTGGCTTTGTAAAGCGAGGACGGGTGCAGGAGCCTCACAGGGCTGAAAATTAATTTGTAACAGCGTTGCTGGGGACGCTTTTATTGGGCCGGCCTCGGGTGACGGGGCGAGCCCGGCGGCTGCCGCGAGAAGTCAGGTTATCGACAAAGGCTTGCCCGCCCAAGGCCCATTGGCCAAACAAGGCCTGTTCTATACGCGACTGTTCTGCGCCGCTAGGCCCGTCGTTCAGCAGCCCTCTATAGCGTGCCTGGCGTGCGAAGGGGGTGTTGCCCATTTCCCAATAGGTCGTGTGTTCCGTGAGCGCCACCGCCGGGTTGCGCAGACCGGTGTGTTCCTGGGCGGAAGACCAGGGCCAGCGTTGCGGGATGTCGACCAGGCCCAAACGGGTGGGCAAGGATTCGGCCCATACCAGCGCGGCGGGTACCCAAGCATCTTCCACCAAGGTGCTGCGATAGCGCCCTTCAAATACCCGACCATGCGTAATGCTCGGTGCCATGCGCCGGCCTATTCCCTGAATGACTCGAGAAATGCCCCTGGTGTGTGGTGGCGTGGCCAGCAGTACGATGCGGTCGGGCAGAAGTGCCCACCCGTGCAGGGCAACGCCATGCTGTTTGACCTCGGCGAACACCCATTCCTGCAGCAGATCCAGCAGCGCCGACGGTGTGGGGTCGTGCGCGTTGGCCAGGGCGCGCGCGAAGCGCGCCTGTACGAGTTGCGGGACATCCGGTGCGTAGAGTCGTGGAAGTCTGGCCATGCCCGTAATTTTATCGCGACGCAGACTCCTGCATAATGAAAGGGACTGAATACAGGAGATGGCGATGCATTCCATGGTTCACGGAAAGGGCGAAGGGCGGCCCCGGCTCAACAAAGTGGCGGTGTGCGGTGCTGGCGTCATGGGTGCGCAGATTGCAGCGCATTGCGTCAATGCCGGCATTCCGGTGGTGTTGTTTGACCTGGCGTCTGAAGGCGATCGCAATGCCATCGTCCACAAGGCGCTGGCCGGCCTGCGCAAGCTCAAGCCTGCACCATTGGGTGCGCCCGAACTTGCCGGCCTGATCACACCGGCCAACTACGAAGATGATCTGCATCTGCTGGCGGATTGCGATCTGGTGATCGAAGCCATTGCAGAACGGCTGGATTGGAAGCACGGGCTCTATGCGCGCATTACTCCGGTTCTGCGATCGGATGCGGTGCTTGCCACCAATACGTCGGGCCTGTCCATCACCGAGCTGGCGCAAGGCTTGCCCGAGGCCATGCGCGAGCGGTTCTGCGGTATTCATTTTTTCAATCCGCCGCGCTATATGCTCTTGGTGGAGCTCATCCCCACCCGGTACACAGCGCCGGCTTTGCTGGATACCCTGGAAGCCTTTCTGGTATCCAGCCTGGGCAAGAGTGTGGTCCGGGCCCGCGATACCCCCAACTTCATTGCCAACCGCATTGGTGTGTTTGGCATCATGGCCGCCCTTGAGCATGCGAGGCGTCAGGGTCTGAGCGTGGACGTGGTTGATGAACTGACCGGTACCCGCCTGGGCCGCCCCAAATCGGGCACTTTTCGAACTGCCGATGTGGTCGGCCTGGACACCCTGGCACATGTGATGCGCACGATGGAAGCGCAACTGCCGGAAGACCCCTTCCGGGCCCACTTCCCCGTCCCGCCCGTATTGCGGGGCCTGGTTGAGCAAGGTGCCTTGGGCCAGAAATCGGGTGCCGGTTTTTACCGCAAGGAAGGCCGTCAGATACTCAGGCTGGATCCTGACACGGGGCAGTACGTGCCTGCCGACGGAGTCGTTGCGCCGGAAGTGGCCGCGCTGCTTGCCAACAAAGATGCGCCGGCCCGGCTGCGGGGCCTGCGGGCATCTGCCCATCCTCAGGCGCGCTTCGTCTGGGCTTTGCTCCGCGATACCTTGCATTACAGTGCAGTGCATCTGCAGCAGATCGCGGATACTGCGCGCGATCTCGATCTGGCCATGAAATGGGGTTTCGGCCACCAGCAGGGCCCTTTTGAACTATGGCAGGCGGCGGGGTGGCGTGATGTGGCGGCCTGGATACGCGAGGACATCGCAAAGGGCGAAACCCTATCCGATGTGCCGCTCCCCGGTTGGGTGGATTCGCCCGAAGTGCTGGACGCGGGTGGTGTCTATGCCGAAGCAGGGCGGGCCTGGAATCCCGCCGCTTCCGCTTTTGAAGCCCCCCACGATCTGCCCGTCTATCGCCGCCAGATCGGCCCCGGCCCTTATGCGGCGGCGCGGCCGCAGCGTGTGGTGCACGAGGATGCCGCCGTCCGTTGCTGGGTGCTCGACGATGCGCCCGATGTGCTCATTGCCAGCTTCCGCACGCGCATGCACACCCTCAGTCCCGAAGTGGTGCGTGGCGTCATGCAGGCCGTTGATCTGGCGGAATCGGGATATCGCGGGCTGGTCATCGGCCATGTGGATGATCCGTTTTCCGCCGGCGCCGACCTCAAGGCGCTCATGCCAGTCTTCGAACAGGGCGGCCCACAGGCGGTCGCTCCCATTCAGCACGAAATGCAGGAAATGGTGTTGCGGCTGCGCTATGCGCAAGTGCCTGTGGTGGCGGCCCTGGCGGGCATGTCATTGGGCGGGGGCTGCGAACTGGCCGTGCATTGCGATCGCCGTGTAGCGCACTTTGAAACCTACATCGGCCTGGTGGAGGTCGGTATCGGCCTTATTCCAGGTGCCGGCGGGCTGACCTATTGCGCCAGGCGGGCGGCGGAACTGCAGGCGGCTACGCCGGAAGTTCCCTTGCTGGCCTTTTTGAAGGGCTATGCTCTGGCGGTGGCGGGGGCCAAGGTTTCGGGCTCGGCACTTGAGGCGCGGCAGCTGGGTTATCTGCAGCCCCAGGACACGGTCGTCATGCATCGCAACGAAGTCCTGCATGTCGCCATCAGCGAAACCCGGGCGCTGGCCGAGGCGGGTTACCGGCCGCCCATGGCTGGGCGCTTTCCAGTGGCGGGGCGCGATGGCGCGGCGACTTTGCGGGCTCAGATCGTCAACCTGCAGGCCGGTGGCTATATCAGCGACTACGATGCTGAAGTGGCTAATGTGGTGGCCGAGGTTATCTGCGGCGGCGATATCGACCCTGGCTCGCTGGTCGACGAAGCCTGGATGATGTCCTGTGAATGTCGCGGTTTCATTGAGCTGCTCGGCCGGGAAAAGACGCAGGCGCGCATCCGCGGCTTTCTTGAAACCGGCAAGCCGGTGCGGAACTGACGGGAGACTGATATGCCCCAATTGCAAGATGCCTATATCGTTGCTGCAACACGTACCCCGGTGGGCAAGGCGCCCCGGGGGATGCTCTCACGGACCCGGCCTGACGATCTTCTGGCCATGGTGTTACGGGGGCTGCTGGCCCAAGCCCCTGCGCTGGACCCTGAAGCCGTGGAAGACGTCATTGTCGGCTGCGCCATACCCGAAGGGCCGCAAGGGCTGAACGTGGGCCGCATTGCCACCTTGCTGGCCGGCCTTCCGGTTTCCGTCCCCGGTGTCACTGTGAATCGATTCTGTGCGTCGGGGTTGACGGCGGTGGCCATGGCTGCGGCACGTATCCGGACCGGCGAGGCCGACGTCATCATTGCCGCCGGCACCGAGTCCATGAGCCAGGTGCCCGTCATGGGCGTCAACACCAGCTTCAGTCCAGCCATCTTCGAACGCGAGGAAAACCTCGGTATCGCCTTTGGCATGGGGCTGACCGCTGAACAGGTCGCGCAGCGCTGGCAGGTGTCGCGCGAAGACCAGGACGCCTTCGCCCTGCAATCGCATCAGCGCGCACTGGCGGCACGGGAAAAGGGCGAGTTCACGGATGAAATCCTGCCTCTGGATATCCAGCTGCGCACCCCCATTCTGGAAGGCAAGCAGGCCGGTGAGGTCGACGTTTCCACGCGTCGCGTCGAGCATGACGAGGGGCCGCGTTCCGACACCAGTCTCGACGCCCTGGCGCGTCTGAGGCCGGTATTTGCTGCGAAGGGTAGCGTCACGGCCGGCAATAGTTCTCAGACCTCCGATGGGGCGGCTGCGGTGCTGGTGGTTTCAGAGCGCGCGCTACAGGTTCACGGGCTGACGCCGCTGGCACGCTTTGTGAGCTTTTCAGTGAAGGGGGTGGCGCCGGAAATCATGGGCATAGGTCCGCGCGAAGCCATTCCTCATGCCCTGGCAATGGCCGGCTTGCGGCAGGAACAACTCGGCTGGATAGAACTGAACGAGGCCTTTGCAGCCCAGGCGCTGGCGGTCATGCGCGAACTCGATCTCGACCCGGCCATCGTGAACCCGCTGGGTGGCGCCATTGCCTTGGGGCGCCCGCTGGGCGCCACCGGCGCCATACGCACGGCAACGGTTGTCCATGCCCTGCAGCGGCATAAGCTGGATTACGGCATGGTCACCATGTGCGTGGGCACCGGCATGGGGGCGGCGGGGGTGTTTGAGCGGGTTTGAGGGGGTATCTAGGGATCCTCTGATCAAGTCGAGCGGGAAGCGGGCGCTGTGGATCGGCGTGAGATGCGAGACGCAAAGCGCAGTGATAGCCGTAGCTATCGCGAGCATTTGCAACGAAGCAGATCGCCCGATTCCACAGATGCGCGCGGCGCGGGGACTTGATCAGAGGATCCCTAG
>JBAYOJ010000159.1:0-6430 GCA_041678385.1 Burkholderiaceae bacterium
AAGTGTCGGAACAGCGCCCCTTGGGTCAATTCCATCTGCTTAGCAATGGCTGCTGTCGTGATGTCGCTGGGATTCTGGGCACCGGCCAGTTCCAGCACTGCCTCGACTGTCACGATGCGGCGCTGATCGGCGGGGAGATGTTTGGGCCGTGAATCCACAGTTATTTCTTAAAGATAGTAATTAATTACTATCTTATCATAATTGAGGTGGGGATCAAGTAAAATCGGGTCCTATCCGAGGTTATGTTCATGACAGATATTGATTTTTCCGCCACGCTTGCTTTTATTCCCAAAGAAACAAAGCCGGGCTTGCTGTTCGTGTTGCTGCATGGCGAAGCCGCCGGGCCGGAACAGTTGTTTCCCCTGGCTACCGCGCTCAAGAACGCCTTTCCTCATGCCATGTTGATCTTGCCTCCCGCCACTGATGAGCAGCAGCTTGGTGAACTGGTTGCCTTTGTACGCAAGGTTCAGCAGCACTACGGGGTTTCAGGGGAACAAACGGCACTGGCCGGGTTTTCGCAGGGGGCGCGTATGGCGCTGGAAGCAAGCCGCAGCCATGCTGATCTTGCGGGGCGCGTATTGGCTTTTTCCGGTCTTTATGCCAAAACGCCTGATTCCTTGCCGGAAGCCACCATGATTCACCTCTTTCATGGGGCTGCAGATCGTCTGCTGCCGCTGCACGAAGTCGAAGCCATGATGCAGCATCTGGGCAGCATTCAGGCAGATGCCACCATCGACGTCGCTTCACAGGTGGGGCATGAGCTGCATCCCGCCCTTATCGAACAGGCCATTGTCCGGCTGCAAACGTGTGTGCCCCTGCGCAGCTGGCAGGCGGCCTACGGTGAACTGGAAGAGCGTTCAAGGCAGGAAGCGGGCCAAGATTCCGACACCGATCCTGGGTCTCCACCGACGCTGCATTGAATGGGGCGCATGCTGTGAACAAGCCCTGGTCGGCTATACCTGTTCAGGCTGGCCGCGATACGGGCATGTCAGCAAGTTTGACCTGAGGCCTAATGGGCCAGTCATGACGTTCGAAGGGGATCCCCGACGCGTTATAGCTGGTTTCACTGAAGACCCCATTGCCATGCTGGTCCAGCGCAATGATGGTAGAACAGCGCGTACCGTAATGAGGGCTGACGATGAAGATGCTGCTCACCAGCCTTTCCATTTCCAGCGGCAGGCCGGTGCTGGGCAGATTTTCATCTTCAGGTTTGGCGCCGTCGCGTAAAGCTTCGTAAATCGGGTCCAAGATGAGCTCATCATTTTCCGGGACACGTGCGTCCAACTGTGTACGTAGACGTTCGACTTTGGGCCAGGGGGTGTCCAGGGCGTGGTTCGAAAGGGCATAACGGCCGGGCCCCAGCGGGACAGGGCCGGTGCAGGCAGCATGATTGCCCACGTACCAGGCATGCAGGCCCTGGCCGACGATCAGGTTGAAGCCGTTGTAATCAGCGGCGTTTGCATAGATGGACGCTGTATATGCTTCAGCAGAGACTTCGTTCAAGAGAAAGTCGCTCACCAGCTGACCACGGCTGGTCAGGCCTTCACGATGTGCGCCAGGGTCGCGGAAATTGGTCAGCAAGGCCCAGCGGCGCCCGTAGCTCAAGCCCAGCCAGGTTCCACCGGCAGAAAGGTCACGCCCCGCAATCACATGAGGCGCGTCGGGCCAGGGGCGTGCGGGCAGTGCCGGTCGTTCATGGAATTCGTCACGATTGGCGGCAATGAAAACAGGCCATTGCGGGTTGGCACCCAGGCTCAGATAAGCGATGCACATCTGTCTTTCAGGAACCTGATGAAGCCATGGCCAGATTGCGGCCGCCGGCTTCCACCAAACGGCGTATATGCAGGGCATCACTGATGCGGCCCTGACTGGCATTCAGCAGCACGATGGCGACGTCGCGATTGTCGATGCGCGTGAGCATGACCAGGCATCTGCCGGCTTCATTGATGAACCCGGTTTTGGAAACCTGGATATCCCAGTCATCGCGCTTGACCAGGCGATTGGTGTTGTTGTAAGTCAGCTGCCGACCGCGTCCCACAGTAAACACTTCGGTGTCGTCGGTGGCATAGTGACGGATCATGGGATGGTTGTTGGTGGCCCGCAGCAGTTTGACCAGGTCGTGCGACGTAGCGACGTTGTCGCTCGACAAGCCCGTGGGCTCGACAAAATAGCTGTGACGCATCCCCAGGGCCCGGGCTTTGTCGTTCATAGCCCGCACAAAGGCAGGCATGCCGCCGGGGTAGTGACGCCCCAAGGCGTTGGCGGCACGATTTTCGGAAGACATCAAGGCCAGATGCAGCATTTCGCCGCGTGTCAGCCGCGTGCCGACGGCCAAGCGGGAACGCGAATGCCGCATGCGGTCGACATCTTCATCAGAAATGGTCAAAACCTCGTCCATCGGCAGGCCGGATTCCGCAACGATCAGGGCGGTCAGCAGCTTGGAAATAGAGGCGATCGGCCGCAAGTCGTGGCTGTTTTTTTCGTAGAGCACGGCCTTGCTGTCAATGTCATAGACTAGGGCGACTTCGGAACGGAGCGAGGCGTCCAGCGAGTTGGATTGCGCCTGCGCATGGGAAGCGGCGCCAGCCAGCATGACACCCGCCGAGGCCAGACTCAACAGGGAACGGGAAACGGTACGCAGGAGTGTGGCGGGAAGAAATGGCATGGCGGCGAAATGGCAGCGGTAATGCAGGCGATGATATCAGAAAACCATGAATAATTAATGCTTTAGGGACGTTATTTAATTTTTTATTTAAGTTTCTATCATTGCTTTTCCTGCCTGCCCTCGGGTCGCAGCTGCCAGGCCCTGGCGAGCCTTCAGCAGCAGCATCGTGACAATAAGCAGGTTGAGGGCATTCCAGGCAATGCCATTGAGGAAGGCCGCGTCGTAGCTGCCAGTCATATCGTAGAGGGCACCCGCCACCCAGCCGCCCAAAGCCATGCCCAGCAGAGTGGCCATGAGCACGGTGCCGACCCGTGTACCGGCCTGGGCAGGGGCAAAGTACTCACGGACGATAAGTGCATACGAAGGCACGATGCCCCCCTGGAACAGGCCGAAAAGCCCGGAGATCACATATAGGGAAGTCAGGCCGGAACTGTTCAGGAACAGGAGGAGCGCAACCCCTTGCAGAACCGAGCCCAGCCAGAGTGTGCGCAGCCCGCCGATGTGGTCGGAGATCCAGCCCGACAACAGGCGGCTGACAATGCCCAGGCCCAGCATCAGCGAGAGCATCTCGGCGCCCCGTGCCAGGCCATAGCCCATATCGCCACACAGGGCCACGATATGCACCTGCGGCATGGCCATGGCCACACAGCAGGCCACGCCTGCAATACTGAGCAACCATTGCAGGCTGGTGGGGGACATGCCCAGCGGCCGTTCGGGGTTGGAAGCGGCGATCTCACGAAGATGCCGTGCATCGGAAGCATGATGCGAAACGGCGGGTGCCGCGCTGAGATTGAGCGGCCGCCGGCGGTAGAACAGTACCAGGGGCAGCATGGCCACCAGACAGAAGAGGCCCATGCCCAGATAAGTGGCGCGCCAACCCTCGATCTGCATGAAATATTGCACCACGGGTGGCCACAAGGCGCCCGCCAGGTAATTGCCGCTCATGCAGATTGCCAGGGCAATCCCCCGGCGTTTGTCGAACCACAGGCTGGTGTCGGCCACCAGAGGCGCAAATGTGGCAGCGGTGCCCAGCATGCCAACGATCAGGCCATGGGCGAGCGTGAAGGTCCAAATATTGGGGGCACCGCTTGCAAAGGCGTAGCCGACAGCCAGGGCCAGGGTGCCCGTGACTATGGTCATGATGATGCCGTGACGGTCAGACAAACGACCCATCAGTATGCCGCCCAGGCCGAAACCGACCATCGTCACTGTGTAGGGCAGTGACGCCAGGGAACGCGAGACACCGAAATCCGCTTGAACCGCGGGCAGCATGACGGTGATGGCGTACATGCCCGAGCCGCCCAGCGTCATCAATATCAGCGATGCGAACAGGCGCATCCATGCGTAGGGGGTTTCTCGGGAAGAAGGATGAACGCCGTTGAGGGTTGAAGAATTCTGATTACTGGACATGTGGCGCAGCATACCCTCATGTCGCCCGTTTGTGTGAGCACCACGAGGTGCAACAGCGTCGAATTCACCGTTATCCGGATTATTCAGAGCTTCCCTTGGCCTCTGGTTTGGATGCTGCGGGCTGAAGCAGAACACTGACTTCGCCGTTTTCCTCGATATAGGCGCGCCGCACCTCTGTGAGATCGTTGACTCCCTTCAGGCGAAGTTCGGCCATCAGCTCGCGTTCGGTGATGTATTCACGACGCATGGAACGTTTCTGCATGACACCATCACGCACCAGGCAGATGCGCTCGGGCGACAGCAGCCCGCGTGTGAATGGGAAGAAGTAGTTGACACGGTCGACGAACACGCTCCAGAAGAAGAGGGTGCCCACCAGCACCATGCCTTCTCCCACAGACTCATATTCTGCCGCCATGGCGTTCGATGCCGCTTCAGATATCAAGACCAGCAGCAGAATGCTGGAAATGCCCAGCGAACCGAGATCACGCCGCCCCGCTATGCGCAGTGCGACGAAGATGAACCAGTACATCAAGGTTCCGCGGATGAAGAGTTCGAGCGGCGCCACCTCGAATCGGAAAAGCGCGTCCCACTGTATGTCCATGCTGGCCTCCGTCGGCTTCCTGAGTGGAAAGCCGCTGGCGGCGTGAGCGCGCGCAGGGTTCCGCAAAGAAGCCCAGCGGGACTGAAGCAAAGCCCATACCCGGATCAAATCATCGTCGGGGCTTGGAAGGTAGTGGTGTACCGGTGATGGGTAGTGTGCAGCCGGTCAAGGGCGAGATTTCAGCGCATCCAGCAGCGCGATTTCGACACGATCAACATCCGTCTTGCAGTTGTAGCCGTGAAAGCTGATGCGCAGGCGCCCCCGACCGTTCCAGGTCAGGACACCCGCCTTGCCCATCAGCGCATGCAGCTCATGGGCATCGGGCCTGGATATGCAGATACTTGCACCATGGCGGACAGGGTCTACCGGCGTGGTGCTTTCCACCCCCTTTTTTGCAAGACGGGCGAGCAGATCTGTCGTCAGAGCTTGAACATGCGCTTGGATGTTGACGGGATCGAACCCGGCCAGGTAGTCGAGTGCGCTGGAAAGGACATACAGGCCGGCATGGGAAGGGTTGCCCCGGCTGAAACGCATGGCGTCGGGGCGCAGCCTGATGCCTTCGTCATATCGCGTGGAGTCGCTGGCCAGTGAATGCCAGCCCGCCGATAAAGGCTGCCATTCAGGAACCCGCTGGCGGTTCCAATAAGCGCTTGCCGTGCCCGTCATGCCCAACATCCACTTGTAGCTTGCGCTGAAGGCGAAATCCGCAACCGAAGCCATAATGGGCAGATAGCCGGCCGCCTGCGTGAAATCGACAACAAGCAATGCCCCTACGGCGTCTGCGGCCTGCCGCAGTGCCTGCAGGTCGAAGCGTTCGCCATTGAGATAGGAAACATAGCTGACCAGAATCGCGCGGGTGTTTTCATCGACAGCGGCTGCCAGGCCAGCCGAGCCGGTCTCGGACACCAGCCTTGTTTCATATTCCGCCTGTGGCCGCGCAAGCAGCGGGGCGACCAGCGAAGGGTATTCGATCGCCATGACGCAGATATTGTCGCCTTGCTGTAGCCGAAGGCTGTCCAGCACCAGGGACACCCCCTCGGCCACATTGCTCACCCAGCCGATTTCATCAGATTGCACGCCCCACAAAGCGGCAAGCTGTTCGCGTGTGCGTTCCAGAACGGCTTCCTGGGTGTCGCGGCCAGGCGCACCCTGGCTCTTGTCGTGAGCATAGCGCGCCAGCGCTTCGTCATGGCGCCACAGAAAAGGGGTTTCGCCCCCGGCGCAGACATGGCTTACGTCGGTGGGAATGCGGAAATCGGCGGGATCGAACAGGGGACGGTCTGGAGAAGAGGTCATGAGATTGCATGCACGGAGGTAGGTTGCTTCAGGCGGGCACCGTGAAGTTTCCTTGCAGCATAGCGCTGTTTTGGGCCGGGTTGTATTGAATCGACCCGAGTAAAACAAAACGGGTTCATCAGTGGCACAAACAGGGCGGCCCGGACTGATACCGGAAGATAAGGCAACCCCTTCGGTGAATT
Source organism: Burkholderiaceae bacterium (assembly GCA_041678385.1). Classification (GTDB taxonomy): domain Bacteria; phylum Pseudomonadota; class Gammaproteobacteria; order Burkholderiales; family Burkholderiaceae_B; genus Yanghanlia. Next base: position 6,155 of record JBAYOJ010000159.1, read on the forward strand.
GAGTCAGGGTCAGTAATATCCCTTGATTATTGACTTGCGAGCCTCATGACGATACTATCCATAATGTATCAAGAGTTGGGTTGTTCCATGCCAACCTGTGTACCCGCACAAGGTGGAAGTTTTACGATACGGCTTTTTAAAGCAACCAAGTGGGATCAACTTGTCGCCCGCTTCTGCGGGCGTTTTTGTTGATGGTACATCTAATAAAAATACCGGTGAAGCGGCCGACTATATTAAGAAAGGTCTGCCATGACATCCGCTTTACCCATCGCCGCT
>JBAYOJ010000160.1:0-6415 GCA_041678385.1 Burkholderiaceae bacterium
CACCAGAATGGCGGTGGTGGAGCCCCCGTAGGCGGCGCCGTAATAGATACCGGCCAGCATGATGAGGCCGGCGGTGGGCGGCAGCACATAGGTGATGGGCAGCAGCATGGCGATGGTCGGCACGGGGCCGATGCCAGGCAGCACGCCGATCAGCGTGCCGAGCACGCAACCCAGCAGGCAGTAGGCCAGGTTTTCCAGAGTCAGGGCGACAGAGAAGCCCAATAACAGATGTTCAACGATTTCCATTTTCGTGGGTTCCCTCGGTTACATGAAGCTGGGCCACAGCGGGAAGATCAGGCCCAGACCCTTGATGAAGGCCAGCCATACGAAAAGTACAAGGCAGATGCCGGTGATGGCGGCCACCTTCCAGCTGAACTCGTGACTGGCAAGGCTACTGAGGAACACCAGCAGGAATACCGTGATGTACACACCAAGGATATTCAGCACGATTCCGGCGAACACCACCGAACCGATGATGATGGCAAGGATGCGAAAGTCGAATTTTTCGAGTTCGGTCTTTTCGGCCTTTTCCTTCATGGCATTGAATGAAACCACGGCGCCGAGCAAAGCCAGACAGACGCCCAGCCAGAAGGGGAAATAGCCTGGGCCCATGCGGGCGGCAGTGCCCATGGAGTATTTGGTGGCGCCCAGGGCAAACCCGATTCCAAGCACCACGAACATGACTCCGGCCCAGAAGTCCTGCTTATTTCTAAGCTGCATGTTGATGAACCTCTCCTGCAGATTGATGTATTGACGCCTTGCCACGAAAGACGGCCACATACGGGCTATCGAGCGCGGCAGGGCCCGTTCAAAAGGTGCTGAATGGTAATGGAGCCAATATGTGCTGAGAACCCGGATCTGCTAGTTTTCACCCAGGGTTTTCCCTTGGAAATCAGGATTTTTTGTCATCGAGGTGACAATTGGATGTTTCTTTCGATCGAATTGAAAGATGTTTGAAAGGTACTTGAAAAAAGGATGAAAGGTTATGATGCGGCGTCAGGCAGGATGATGAAAATGTGTGTCGTCGTCATCCAGCACCCACTATTCACTTGATTGCGGGATGGTTTACGATAGCGCCATGTTGGAAGATCTCGATTCTCTCGCCGCCCGTGTCGGGCAATTGGTACAGCTATGCCGGCAGCTTCAATCCGAGCGGGCAGGGCTGCTGGCGCGTATCAATGGTCTTGAGCAAGAGCGCAACGCTCTACGCGATCAGCTCAAGCGCCACGAAGCCGAATTCAACGAACTGGCTCAAAGCAGCGCCGACCACCAGGCAAGGGTGGATATCATTCGCGCCGAAGCAGACAGCGCCCGTGTCGCCTTGCAAAGCGAAGTCGAACGCAGCAAGGCCGAATACGACGTGCTGCGCAGGCAACTGACGCTAAGCCAGGCAGATTCTGCGCGCCTGAAAGTCGCCGCCGGTCAGGCGCAGTTGCAGATTGATTCAATACTCATGCGCCTGCCGGGCGCCACTCAGGAGTAAGCACCATGGAACGCGTAGACGTCTCCATCCTGGGCCGGGATTACTCGCTCGCTTGCCTGCCCTCCGAAAAAGAGGCCTTGCTGGCAGCTGTGCGGCTTGTTGATCAGCGTATGCATAACATCAAGGACTCAGCCAAGGTGGCGGGCAACGAGCGGATCGCAGTCATGGCCGCCCTTCAGATCGCGGGTGAATTATTAGGCATGCGTGCGCCGGATGGTCCGCTTGCCAACGTTGCGTTAGGTGATTTCAAACGCAAGATCGAAGATATGAACGCAATGCTTGACCAGGTGGTTGGGTTGCCGGCTCAATCAAGGTAAAATCAACTTAACGTATTCATGAATGCTGCATGCAGCATTCAAACAGTTTGTCCCTGCTGTGTTCGTGACTTGGCCATACATTCCTTGAACCAATGCTAATGGCATAGGTTGCTGGATTGGTCGGTGGGTGAGATCTACGCCTCGTGCGCAGAACCCGAAGCCGTCCTGATGGCGACCAACCTTGAACCCATGGTTCAGGATGCCGGCCTAGACGGCACATGCGGGGCACCTACAGAAAAAGCTCGTCACAATGGCGAGCTTTTTTCTTACCCGGCTGCGGGGTAAGGTGTGCCTGTTCGTTTCAATTTCAGGAACCGGAGCTCTTCACTCATGACATTCACTTCCTTTGCTTCACCCCGCTTTCTATCGGCTCTGGCTGCCGTCGGCCTGGCGCTAGCTGCCACGGCGTTGCCGGCGGCTGTCCACGGCCAGGACACTGCACATTTGGCTGTGAAGTATCCCTATGCCAGCCTGCGGGCGGAAGCGGTCACCGAAGTGGCGCGCGACACCGTGCGCATCACCATTGCTGCAGAAGAAAGCGACAGTTCGCAAGCGGCTGTGGCGCGGGCGCTGACGGAAAAGGTTGACAGCGTCATGAAGCAGGCGCGTGGCCACGAGGGTATCAAGACCTACAGTGGCAATTATCAGGTGTGGCCAATGAACGACGAGGATGGTCGTATTTCCAACTGGCGCGGCCGTGCGGAAATCATCCTGGAATCCACCGACTTCGAGGCCGTATCCAAGCTGGCCTCCGAAGTTGCTGATCGCATGCCTATCACCAATCTGGCGTTCTCAGTGGCGCCGCGCGAACGCGCCCGTCACGAATCCGAGTTGCTGCAGGAAGCTGCTACGGCTTTTCGCGAGCGGGCCGAGGCATTGACGAAGGCCTTTGGTTACGAATCGTATTCCATACGTGAAATCCAGCTGGGGGGAGCGGGGGCCGCGTATCAGCCCGAGCGCCGCATGATGGCCATGGCGGCAGTGGCTGATGCAGCCGTGAGCGTGCCGCTTGAAGGGGGCACTGAACGCATCAGCCTGTCTGTGCAGGGGACGATTTTCCTGCACTCTTCCAAAGAATAAGCAAGCCGGCCAGCACCATCGGTATCGAAAGGAGCTGGCCCATCGACAGCCCAGCGGCGATGAGCCCCAGGAAATCGTCGGGTTCACGCGTGAATTCCACAAAAAATCTGGCGATGCCATAGCCGACCAGGAACATGCCACTCACTTGGCCGCGCCGCCTGGGTGAACTCGAATACCACCAAAGGAACGCGAACAGCAGCAGGCCTTCGAGCAGCATTTCATAAAGCTGAGACGGGTGGCGGGGAAGGGGGCCGGCATAGGGAAAGACCATCCCCCAGGGCAGGTCGGTGACGCGCCCCCAGAGTTCGCCATTCATGAAGTTCCCCCAGCGCCCCGCTGCCAGGCCTAGCGGGATCATGGGGACGATGAAGTCTGCGATATCCAGGAAATGGCGATTGCGACGCCACGCATACCAGAACAGCGCGACAATGACGCCAATCAGGCCGCCATGGAAGGACATGCCGCCTTCCCACACCTGCAGAATCTCAAGTGGGTGGGAAAGATAGTGGCCAGGCTTGTACAGCAGCGCGTATCCTAAGCGGCCACCCACTACTACCCCTATCACGCTGTAGAAAATAATATCTTCCAGGTCGCGGGCGCTGAGGTCGGTGCGCCCCTGGCGTATGCGCCTGCGCCCGAGCACCCATACAGCGGCGAAACCCAACAGGTACATCAACCCGTACCAGTGGATGGAAACAGGGCCTAGCTTTAGGGCCACGGGGTCGAACTGCGGGTATTGCAACATGGAAGGTAGGGCCGATTGGGGATGGGAATATGGCCGATAATAACCGCAGCATCATTGAGCTTCTAGCGTGCCGGCTCGGTGATGAGGGCTGGCGCTGGAATCCAGGGCGTTCCAGGCTCTAATATAGGTGCAGTCGCAGCCACGCTTATTTACAAGGATGCATTTCATGAAGTTCCGCTGGCTTTTATTGTTTGCAGGGCTTTGGGCCGGATCGGCGATTGCGGCCGATGCCGGGCAGGCGCTTGCGCAGCGCAGTATCTGTTTGTCCTGTCACCAGGTCGATGCCAAGCGCGTGGGTCCCAGCTTCCGCGACATCGCCATCCGCTACAGCGGCAACGAGGCAGCGGCTGAGTATCTTGCGCGCACGATACGTGACGGCAGTAGGGGGCTTTGGGGGGCCATCCCCATGCCCGCCCAAAGGCATGTCGACCCGGCTACAGCGTTGCAATTGGCGGAATGGATCATGTCGCTTGCACCAGCACGGGCTGAAAAACATGGTTCAGCCACCCACTCTCCACCAGCGGCGGCAGGCGTCGGCTCCGGGCAAGCAACGGCTGGCTCCACCAACCGCACAGGAGAAAACTCATGACGAATTTGGAAACACCCACAGAAATCGCCATCCTTGGGGGAGGCTGCTTTTGGTGCACCGAAGCTGTGTTCCAGGATGTACACGGGGTACAAGCCGTTGTGCCAGGGTACAGCGGTGGGCACGTTGAGCAGCCCGGTTATCTTGAAGTGTGCTCGGGCGAGACCGGGCACATTGAGGTGGTAAAAGTCGAATTTGATCCGCAAACCATCGATTTCTCCACCATTCTCGAAATATTCTTTGTGACGCATGATCCCACGACACCTAATCGGCAGGGGGCGGATGTCGGTACACAATATGCATCAGCCATTTTCTGTCAAACCCCGGTACAGCGCGAAACCGCCGAACGGGTGATGGCACAGGTGCAACAGCAGCTTGGGCGCCGGGTCGTTACACATCTTCACGACAACGCAACCTTTTGGCCGGCCGAAACTGAACACCACAGCTACTACAGCCGCAACCCGGCACAAGGCTACTGCCAGGTCGTGATCGAACCCAAGCTGGCAAAGCTGCGCCAACGCTATCGGGAATTACTGAAGTAAGGTTGCGTTCCGCAGCGCGCAGAACGATTATGAATTCTGCTACTATCCAGCAAAAATGTTACTCGTCAGTAGAATTTCTTAAAGTGCTCAACAGCGGACGTTCGTCGTTCCCGGCCTGGACGCTCGGGCAACATGAACAGATCAAGGAATCAAGGAAGGATATGAAAGGTACTGGTGCAATGAGCGGGTTGCGCGTGCTCGATATGACCCGGGTGATAGCCGGGCCATACGCGAGTCAGATACTTGGTGATCTCGGGGCCGAGGTTGTCAAGATAGAGCGCAGGGAAGAAGGTGACGATGTGCGCCGGGTCGGCCCGCCTTGGACGATAGCACCGGACGAAAATAACACGGGTGAATCCACCTATTTTCAGGCGGTCAACCGCAACAAGCGTTCATTGACCATCGATTTCGCCACCCCCGAAGGGGCAGCCCTCATTACGAAGCTGGCAGCCAAAGCGGATGTCTTTCTTGAAAACTACCGTACCGGGACGCTTGCCAAATATGGCCTGGACTATGAAAGCTTGCGCAAGGTCAACCCACGCCTGATTTATGTTTCATTGACTGGGTTCGGCCAATCCGGGCCTTATGCAGCAAGGTCAGGCTACGATTATCTGGTGCAGGCGATGGCCGGGATGATGTCGGTCACAGGCCATCCAGACGGCAATCCCGGGGCCGGCCCTCTGCGCGTGGGCGTCCCAGTGGTGGATATCTGCGCCGGCCTATATTCTGTGATCGGGGTACTGGCAGCCGTGAACGAGCGCAATCAGACCGGCGAGGGCCAGTCTATCGACATTTCGCTGTTCGATTCTCAGATATCCATATTGCTCAATGCGTTTTCCTCATGGTTCAACGGCGGTGCCGAACTGGGTCGTACCGGCAATGATCACCCCAGCGCCGCTCCTTATGGGGTCTATCCGGTCGACGACGGCTATATCCTGATTGCCACGTTCAATGACCGCGAGTTCGGAAGGTTGGCGGCAGCAGTCGGGCACGCAGAATGGGCGACTGATGAGCGCTTCGCAGCCAATGGTGCCCGAGTGGCCAATCGGGCGCTGCTTGCCGACTCGCTCACCAAGGCGCTGCAAGGCAAGGGCAAGGAAGAGTGGGTTCGTGTGCTGAATGAGCACAAAGTGTCTTGTGGGCCTATCAACGATGTGGCCGATCTGCAGAATGATCCGCAAGTGCTGGCCCGGGACATCATCGTTGAAATGCAGCACCCGGAAAAAGGGCTCATCAAAACGGCTGCCAGCCCCTTGCGTTTCTCACGTACTCCCGTGAGCTATCGGATTGCGCCCCCATTGGTCGGTGAACACTCCGAAGAAGTTCTGCGTGACTGGCTAGGTGTGGATGACGCGGGTTTGAAGGCGTTGCAGGAAAACAAGGTCATCTAGGCCTATGCCAAGGCGGGTGCTCCACGCCGGTGTCTGCATGTGCTTGGGGTTTGTTCGTGCATCAGGGGTCGCAGCGTACTCTGATGCCGCAACGCTCAATTGATCAGGCGGTCGCCGGGTGTTGCATGGCTTCCGCGTGAACAGGTATCAATAAGGAGCCGGCGGTGAGCGACAAGAAGGTGGCATCACCATGGGCCAGCGCCGACGACAAGCGTAGATCCCGCAACGACAAGCGAGAGGCGGTATTAAGAGCCGCGGCACAGATCTTCAA
>JBAYOJ010000161.1:0-6397 GCA_041678385.1 Burkholderiaceae bacterium
ACGGAAGCTTCGCCTGCGCTGAAGGAAAAGATTGCCGAAGTAGGGCGCCCGATGTGGGATAAATTTGCTGACGCAGCGGGCCCGCAGGCGCGTCAGCTGCTGGACAGCTATCTGGCTGGCCGCGGCCAGTGACAGCGCAGTCCTGATATGAATTACCTGCTGCGCATGGTCGACAGCTTATGCATCGCTGCGGAAAACGCAGCGATCATCATTCTGTATGGCATTGCCATGTTGATGCTTTCAGAGACCATCGCGCGTAGCTTCTTCAACCTCAGTATTCCGTTTTCGTGGGAATACAGTGCCTACGGTATGGCCGCGGCATTTTTCCTGGGCTCGGGCAATGCGCTGCGGGTGGGCGCCCATATCCGGGTCATGTTCATGCAAAGCGTGCTGCCTCGACGTTACGCCAAAGCGCTGGATCTCGTGGCGACCGCGGGTGGCACCTTGCTTACCGTCATCATCACCGTGTCCTTGTTTGCGCTGGTGCAGCGTTCGATGGCTCGCGACATGGTCTCGAACACCGTCATGCAGACCCCGTTGGCGATTCCACAGATGGTGGTGCTATTGGGCGCCTTCTTGCTGCTCCTGGCGTTTGTAGCGCGGCTGCTGCGCTTGCTGACAGGGCGGGAGGCCGAGCTGCGTTTGCCCAATGACGAGGCCCCAGACACCTTATGCTAGCCATCACCATCGTGACCTGTGCAGCCCTGCTGCTGCTACTGGGTTCCACTGTCTGGGTCAGTCTGAGCTTGTTTGGCGCCGCCTACATTGTGCTGATGCTGTTCAAGCCGAATTTGCCGCTGGATGTATTGACCGGGCAGATCTTCTGGACGTCCACTACCAGCCAGGCATTGCTGGCACTGCCGTTGTTTGTGCTGATGGGCGAAATCCTTGCCAAGACCAGCATAGGGAAATCCTTGTTTTCCGGCCTGGCCCCGTGGGTGGGGCGTCTGCCCGGCGGCCTGACCCATGTGAATGTGCTGGGCTGCACGCTCTTTGCAGCGATCTGCGGCTCGTCAGTGGCCACGACTCAGATCGTGGGGCGTGTCACCCTGCCGGAACTCGAAAAGCGCGGGTACGACCTGCGCCTGTCGATAGGGTCGCTGGCAGGGTCAGGGACCTTGGGTTTTCTGATTCCACCCAGTCTGATCTTGATCATTTATGGCGTCCTGGCCGAGCAGTCCATTGTGGAACTGTTTATTGCCGGTGTCATTCCAGGCTTGGGCCTGGCAGCCATCTACATGGCCTACATCATGCTTCGGGGGCTGCGCAGCGAACGCCCGAAGGCCGTCTTTACGACGCGTGAACGCCTGGCAGGGCTGCGACAGATCATGCCCGTGGTTGTGTTGATCGGCGCCATCATCGGTGCGCTCTATCTGGGCTTTGCAGGGCCTTCCGAAGTGGCCGCCGTGGGTGTGCTGGGCGCCATTCTGATCGGATGGCAGCAACGCTCATTAAGCTGGCGCAGCCTGGTTGCGGCAGGCCGCAGCGCGGTGCGCACCTGCGCCATGATAGGCCTGATCCTGGCTGGCGCGGCCCTGATTGCCGTGGCCATGAGCTATCTGGGCCTGCCCAAATACGTCGCCCAGCAGATCGCCGCGCTGGGCCTGTCGCCGCTGGGGCTGATCAGCATGCTGCTGGTGTTCTATATTGCGTTGGGATGCTTTCTTGACGGTACTTCCATCATCGTCATGACCCTGCCCATCGCCCTGCCACTGGTTGTGCAGGCAGGGTACGACCCGATCTGGTTTGGCATCTTTCTGGTGGTCATGGTCGAAATGGCGCAGATCACCCCGCCCATTGGCTTCAACCTGTTCGTAATACAGTCCATTACCAATAAAAACCTGGCGTTCATCACGCGAGCGACCGTGCCGTTTTTTCTGTTGATGCTAGCATGGGCACTGATCCTGGCGATATTTCCGGACATTGTCCTCTGGTTGCCCAGCACATTGCGAAACGGATGACCAGGCTTATGCAACATTCCGGCAAGCAGCTACCCTTGTATCAGCATGTGGCTCATCAACTTGTCGATGACATACGCAAGCAACCCATAGGTACTATCCTTCCCACAGAAGTGGATCTGGCCGAGCGGCTGAGGGTCAGTCGTCACACTGTCAGGGCGGCATTGGGTATTCTTGTCGATCAGGGCATGGTGGAGCGTGTGCGCCGTGTGGGCACGCGGGTGCTCAGGCATACGCCCAGCCAGCGCTACGAGCAGCGCATGGACGGGATAGACAACATTCTGGAATTCGCCGGGCGCAGCGTCATGCATATCCATGATGTGCAGCAGATTCCCCTTGGTAGTCCTGCCGCTCCCGACATGCAAGAGCTGGTCGACCCGACTGGGCAGTGCCTGCAAGTCACCGGTGTGCGCCGGCTGACGGGAGAAGACAGCAACTCGACCTGGACGCAGGTTTTCGTACCAGGGCGATTTGCCGGCGTGCAGGCCTTGTTGCCGAAAAAGACCGAAGCCATGTATCGCATCATTGAAGAGGTCTATCACTTCAAGGTGGTCAAGCTGCTGCATACCATCACGGCGGTTGCATTGCCGCCGTATGCCGCGGCTTCGCTGGGCCTGCCGGAAGGTTCGCCGGCCCTGCAGGTGAAAGCCTGGCTATACAGTCAGGGGGACGAACTGGTCGAGTATGTGCACTCTATCCATAACCCGGATAAAGTCAGCATCAGCATGTCGACCGTGCAGTCTTCCTGAAGCCGAAGAGATTCGGCATCGTTTTCCCCTTAACTTCATAAGGAGTACAGGAGTATGAGTTACGTAACCCTCACCAGCAAAGAAGGTAAGCCGTTTCAGGCCTACTTTGTAGAAGCATCAGACAAGAAGGCACCGGGCATTGTTCTGGTCCAGGAAATCTTCGGTGTGAATGCTTCCATGCGCGCCGCAGCGGAACGCTGGGCCAGCCTGGGCTACAACGTGATCTGCCCGGATCTGTTCTGGCGTAAAGAAGCCGGCCTGGAACTTGATCCTGCCAATTCCGATCAGTTCGCACGCGGTGTCGAGCTGATGCAGGCTATGGATGAAGATCTGACGGTTTCCGACCTGGAAGTGGCCCGGGCCTGGCTGGAAGAAAAAACCAGCAACCCGGCTATTGCCGGGCTGGGTTACTGCTGGGGTGGCCGCCTGGTAGTGCGCATGGCAGCCGATACGGGTGTGAAATGTGCTGTCAGCTACTATGGCGTAGGCCTGGAGCAACTGGTTCCGGCAACTCCCGCGTCGGCGGCGCCGACCTTGCTGCACATTGCCGCCCTGGACAGCTACGTTCCCGAACCCGCACGCAACACCATACTGGCGGCTGTGAACAGCCGCGATGGATGGCAGGCTCACGTCTACGAAGGCTGCGACCACGCCTTTGCACGCCCGAATGGTGAACACCGGGACGAGCAAGCCACCCAGCAGGCTGAGGAGCGATCCGTCGCCTTTATGCAGAAACATGCCCGGTAATCTGTAATCTGTCATACACCACGGTCATGTCAGCAAATCCAAATTGGCCAACAGCCCTTGCCGTACAACTGAGCGGCAGGGTGGCTGTGGTGACTGGTGCTGGCTCAGGCATCGGGCGGGCCACCGCCCGGCGCCTGGCCTTGTCGGGCGCCGTTGTGGCGGCGCTCGATATCGATGCTGGCGGCATAGACGCCCTTAGCCACGAAGTGAGACAGGCAGGCGGCACCCTTGTTCCTTATGCCGTCAGTGTTACCAACACACGTGCATTGCAGGACATTGCTGCAGATATCCTGACACGCTCCGGCCCATGCAGCATCCTGGTGAACAACGCAGGCGTGCTGTTGCGCGGCGATTTTGTCGACGACGATGCCGATGCCCTGTGGCGCAATACGATAGATGTGAACCTGCATGGCCCTTTCGCGACCTGTCGCGCCTTTTACACCCAGCTGTGTGAGACCCGAGGCTGCATTGTTAATGTCGCCTCTATACATGCCTACGTAGCAGTCCGGAATTCCGCGGCGTATACGGCGTCCAAAGGCGGCATCAAACAGTTGACCCAGGCACTGGCACTTGAGCTTGGCCCCCAAGGTATACGTGTGAATGCTGTCGCGCCCGGGCTGATTGCCACGGACATGACGCGTGAGACGGTTTCCTGCCCCCAGCACCTGCAACGTTTTCTTGAGCGCGTGCCTTTGAACCGCCGTGGCGAACCCGACGACGTCGTGGATGCAATCTGCTTTTTAGCCGGCGACAGCGCTTCCTATATTACAGGCGTCACGTTGCCGGTGGACGGCGGGTATCTGGCGAACTAGTGTCACCTGAATTTTATCAAAACGTTACAATTCTCGGTCATAATGAGAAGGTTCAGCGGTGTGTTGTTCAGGGCATCCTTGACAGCTACCGCGTGGACGGCTTCCTGTTGATGTCCTCTGCCATAGACACCGGGATGCGATTGCCGTTCTCGGCGGGTGTGGCTCACAGGTATGGGAAGCATGGAAAATTTTCAGAAGGACATTGAGGAAAGAACCAATCTGACCTCAGCGAACAAGTTCGAACTATTGCTTTTTCAGCTGGGGGCGGCCCCTGGCGAAGAACGCTCGGAACTGTTCGGCATCAATGTATTTAAGCTCAGCGAAATCATGCCCATGATGCCGCTGACCAAGGCGGTGGGCATGAATCCGCCTCTATTGGGCATGATCAATGTCCGGGGGAAGATCATCCCCGTCATTGATCTGCCGGCTGTCGTCGGTTGTACCCCCAAGACCGGGCTGAACATCCTTCTGATTACAGAGTATGCACGCAGCGTACAGGCGTTTGCGGTGGAATCGGTAGAAGACATCGTCCGCCTGGACTGGAACCAGGTGCTGACCGCCGAAACGGGTATCAGTGGCGGCTATACGACGAGCCTGGCCCGCCTGGATGCCGACAATCAAGATAGCAGCCGTCTGGCACTCATACTGGACGTCGAGCAGATTTTGTTTGATTTCATACCGGGCGACCGTTCAGGCCAGGTCGACGACATGAAAAACAAACGCTTCAAATTCAAGCCCGGGGCGGTGGCAGTTGTCGCCGATGATTCCAAAGTGGCGCGTACGCTGCTCGAACAGGGGCTGACGGCAATGGAAATCCCCTTCACCATGCATGTGACCGGGCTCGAGGCCTGGAACAAGGTCAAGGAACTTGCAAGCGAAGCGCAAGCCGAGCAACGGCCTCTTTCGGACAAGATCAGCTTTGTGCTCACCGACCTGGAAATGCCGGAAATGGACGGTTTCACCCTGACGCGCAATATCCGCTCAACCGATTTTCTGAAGCACATCCCCGTCATCATTCATTCCTCGCTGTCGGGCAATGCCAATGAAGAGCATGTGAATAAGGTAGGGGCCAACGCTTACGTGGCCAAGTTCGAAGTCAATGAGCTGGCGACTGCCATTCAGGAATCGCTGGAGCAGGCCAAGGCTTACTGAGCCTGGGAAAGACCGTCATCCTTGCCGGACGGCATTCAGAGAAAAGGGGTCAGACCACGATTTCTTACAGAAATCGTGGTCTGACCCCTTTTCTCTGCGCATAGTGAAAGAAAACTGGGTGCAACCTAGGGTACGACTTGAACCTGCCTGGAACAAGCCGATGGTGCCCGGGGCCGGAATCGAACCGGCACGCCTTGCGGCGGGGGATTTTCTTCCCACTTCGGCTTTCGCCGCCGCCATGAATACACATGACGTTCGTGGTCTGGAGCACGCCTTCACCATAGCCTTGCGGCCGTAGGTGCCCGCCGTCTGCTCTCTACACCTTCCCTGAGGCCTTTCGGCTTCAGGGCTTGGCTCGGCATTAGCTCGGACTTGCGTCCAGGGCCTTCACCGAGTTTGACGGGCTTCACCTCTGGGATTTCCCCCGGAGGGCTCAAATTTGGTCTGAGTCCCCTGCGTCTACCAATTTCACCACCCGGGCAATATAAGGAGGCTGGCGCAGCACAAGGCGGCGCTTGGTAAGAGGAAGGCAATTATACGCAATCTTTCCCCCGCCTGCATGGGGCTGCGCGAATGCGCCGCCGGCCCTCTCCACAGGCCCTGCCAGGCAAGCCGTGCCGGGGCAGTGCATAGGCAAGGCCCTTCAGTTCCCCGCCACCAGCCTGCGCATCCAGTCCAGCAGGACAGTGGGCAGTTCCGCCGGGCGGCTCAGTAGGGCGTACTGCCCCTGGCCGAAGATCTTGGGCAGATAGCTGGCGGCCTGGCGGTCGATGGTCAGGCAGAAGGGGTGCATGCCCTGAACCCGGGCTTCTTCCACGGCGCGGCGGGTGTCTTCCACGCCGTAACGGCCTTCATAGACGTCGGCGTCGTTGGGCTTGCCGTCGGAAAGCAGGAGCAGCAGGCGGTGTTCGGCGGGCTGCCGCATGAGCAGGGCGGTGGCGTGGCGCAGGGCGGCGCCGCTGCGGGTGTAGTACTGGGG
>JBAYOJ010000162.1:0-6385 GCA_041678385.1 Burkholderiaceae bacterium
GCATACGTGTGCATAGCAGTGTTGAGTGGAGCAATGCGCGCTGCCCGGGGTCGCCCAATGTCAGCACCCAGCAACGGCATACTGGCAGTGATGTCGTTATCGAGGTCGCCGGTACGGTGGCAGGGTCTTGTGGCGAGTTTTCGCTGTATCGGCTGGCGCAGCCGCCGCAGCAGCATTTTGAGGCCTTGTTCCGCATGCTCTGGAAAGAACTGGGCGGCACACTGGCACGCGGGCTGAGCGACGGCAGTGTGCCGGGCAATGCCCGCCTGCTGGCGTGGCATGATTCTAAATCGCTGGCGGATACTATCCGGCTCATCAACAAGCAGAGCAACAATGTGATGGCACGCACGCTGCTGCTCACCCTGGGGGCGGAACAGCGGGCGTCGGGCACGACGCCGGCCACTGCGTCGGCGGCGGCGCTTGAGGTGCTGCGTGAGCAGGGGGTGGATGTGCGTGGCTGGGTGCTTGAGAACGGTTCGGGGCTGTCGCGCCATGAAAGGCTGACAGCTTCCGGGCTCGCGGGCATGCTGGATCTTGCCTGGCGTTCGCCACTGATGCCGGAATTCATATCCTCGCTGGCGATTTCGGGGGTGGACGGCACGGTGCGGCGGCGCCTGCGCAGTGATGAAACGCGCGGCATGGCACATCTCAAAACCGGGACTTTGCGCGACGCCCGTGCATTGGCGGGCTACGTGTTGGGGGCGAGCGGGCAAAGGTACGTGCTGGTCATCATGATCAACGATGATCGCGCCGTGACTGCCGGCCGTTTCCTTGACACGGTGGTGGCTTGGCTGGCAAAGCGCTAACCGGGGAATAGGGACTCAGGGCATAATGACAGAATGTAGTCATTCGTCATCGCAGGAAGCTTCAGATGCCCATCCATGAAATCCGTCATCCCCTGATCCGGCACAAGCTGGGGCTGATGCGCAAGGCCGAACTCAGCACCAAGAATTTCCGGGAAATGTCCCAGGAAATCGCCGCTCTGCTCACTTACGAGGCCTCAAAAGACCTGCCGCTGGAACCAGAAACCATACAAGGGTGGTGCGGCCCGGTTGATGTCGAGAAGATCGCGGGCAAAAAAGTGACGGTAGTCCCCATATTGCGCGCTGGCATAGGCATGCTTGATGGCGTGCTCAGCCTCATTCCCGGCGCCAAGGTCAGCGCGGTGGGTATTGCACGCAACGAAGAAACCTTCGAAGCCCAGCCCTACCTTGAGCGGCTGGTGGGGCAGCTTGACCAGCGGCTGGCGCTGATTGTCGACCCCATGCTGGCAACCGGCGGTTCCATGGTGGCGACAATAGACCTCCTGAAGAAGGCGGGCTGCCGCAACGTGCGCGCCCTGGTGCTGGTGGCCGCGCCGGAAGGTATTGCCGCTGTTGAAAAGCATCACCCTGACGTACATATATACACCGCGTCCATTGATAGCCACCTGGACCAGAACGGCTACATCATTCCCGGGCTGGGCGACGCTGGCGACCGTATTTTCGGGACGCGGCAAAAAGTGACTTAGTGTACTGTGGGCAAAGATGGACGTTTCCGGCAGTACACTAAGTGGGACCCTAGGAACACGGCTTGCCTGCCGCGTTTCAAGCTGTTGTTTTGCAGCATATTCATCCATACAGGAGTCCAAGCATGAACGAAAAAAACATCCGCGCTCGTGAAGAAGAATTCGTTGAGCAGGTCAAGAGCAGTCTCGATGAGGCGGAACGCATGTTGCAGCAGGCCGCCGAGGCCACTGGCGAGAAAGCCGAAGAACTGCGCGAGCACGCAATGCGGTCGCTGCGCCGGACACGCGAACACCTTTATTCCACTCAGGACGAACTTATGGCCCGGGGGCGCCGCGCGGTGCGTGCGACCGACGATTACGTGCATGACAACCCTTGGCGGGCCATAGGCATGGCCGGCCTTATCGGCGTCCTGGTCGGCGCTTTGATCTGTCGTCGTTAAGGCGGCTCGGCTATGGCGCTGCGTCAAGCAGTCGGCGGGCTCGCCGCAACGTTCCTGTCCATTCTGCGCACCCGCTTCGAGCTTTTTATGCTCGAAGCGGCCGAGCAGAAGTCCAACGTCATCGCCCTGCTGGGCATGGCCTTGGGGGCCTTGATCTTTCTGACACTTGCCTTGCTGGTGTTCACGGCTTTGATCGCGGTTTATTTCTGGCCGACCGATGACCGCTATCTCGCGCTGGCGATTCTGGCTTTTGTCTATTTTGCCTTGGGTTTGGGCCTGATTGTTGCGCTACGCAGCCGGCTGGTGAACAGTCCCACGCCGTTCGCAGCCACACTTGACGAACTGCGGCGCGATATCGAACTGGTCGAGCGTCTGAAAGAACCGTCTTCCTATCCCGTGCCGCCTGAATGGCTACCACCCGGAGGCCGTAAATGAGCCGTTCATCAGGGCGCGATCGCGCTATCCGCATCGAGCTGTTGCGGGCCCGTGCCGCCATCGAACGACAGGGTATGGCGCGCGGCCTGCAGCAGTTGGGCGATTCGCTGACACCACGGGGTTTGCTGGAATCTTTGCTGCCGCGCAGCCGACGCCGGTCGCCGTCCGATCTGTTACTCAGTGCATTCACCATTACTAAAAAATATCCCATGGTGCTGTCGTTGGGTTCTGCCTTGTTGTCGGCCACGCGCCGCCGACGGCGCTTATGGAAGCTGGCCGCAGGGGCTGTGCTCGCCTGGCAGGTATCCCGGAATCTGCGCAAATAGTTAATTCTTATTTTTTCTAAAAGAAACAAATTGATATAGAATTCCTCGTTGGCACTGTGGGACCAAGGGAATTCGATGTCATCCATTCATAAGCGCGGCCGCGCTCCCCGCCCGGCACCGGCAGACACGGGCACTGGCGGGTTTTTCGCCTATCACGGCGTATGGGCTCCGGGTATCCGGTTATTCCGCCGGCTCTCCTTTAAAGCTAAATCCGGCATTATCGTGGCGGTGATTGTTCTGCCCTTGCTTGCCTTGCTGGCCTGGCAGTTGGCGGCCCGGGCCGACGACGCACTGCAGGCCCGCATGGATGCGACCCGGCAGGTGGTGGAAGTGGCCCACGGGCTCATCGAAAGCTACCATGCCCGCGAATTTGCTGGCGAGTTGTCCCACGAACAGGCGACCGCACAGGCCTTGCGCGACCTTGGTCGGCTGCGCTATGGCGGTGAAGAATATTTCTGGGTGAATGACATGCGGCCCACGATGATCATGCATCCCAT
The DNA here is from genome assembly GCA_041678385.1 of Burkholderiaceae bacterium. Classification (GTDB taxonomy): domain Bacteria; phylum Pseudomonadota; class Gammaproteobacteria; order Burkholderiales; family Burkholderiaceae_B; genus Yanghanlia. The sequence goes on from JBAYOJ010000162.1 coordinate 3,206, forward strand.
GAGCCCTGAACTCGAAGGGCAGGCGCTGGCCGGCATCCAGGATCCCAACGGGCTGGCCCTGTTCAGCGTCATGGTTGATGTGGCCCGCAAGCACGGTGAAGGTTTTGTGAACTATCAATGGCCCCGGCCTGGCGACACCGTGCCCGTTGACAAGGTGTCGTATGTCAAAGCATTTGGGCCTTGGGGGTGGGTCGTGGGTTCCGGCGTCTATGCCGATGATATCCGCAGCGCGGCCTTTAGCCGGCTGGTCTGGAACAGCGCTGTGGCGGCTTTGTCGCTGCTCGTGCTTGCCTATCTCTTCTGGTCCTTTTACCGGGTCATGGAAGGGGGCTTGCAGGAAACGCGCCGCCATCTTCGTGCCATGAAGGAAGGCGATCTCACGATGTCCCCCTCGCCCTGGGGAACCGACGAACCCGCTCAGTTGATGCACGATCTGGCCGACATGCAGGCGTCCTTGCGCAGCATGGTGGCCGGCGTGCGGGGCGCAGCTGAAGAGATCCTGTATTCCAGCAACGAAATCAGCACCGCCACGATCGATCTGTCCGCCCGCACCGAGCATGCCGCCAGCAATCTGCAGCAAACCGCATCGGCCATGGAAGAAATCCGCTCGACAGTCAGCAACACGACAGAAAACACCATGGAAGGCGCACAAGTAGTTGAACAGAATGCCAGTGCTGCGACCAACGGTGCGCAGGTGATGCGTGAAATGGCAGCCACCATGAGCGGCATACGCGATTCTTCCACCAAGATCAGCGAAATCATCAGCACCATAGATTCCATCGCTTTTCAGACCAATATTCTGGCGCTCAATGCCGCAGTCGAAGCCGCTCGCACGGGCGAACATGGCCGCGGCTTTGCCGTAGTGGCCGGCGAGGTTCGCACACTGGCTCATCACAGTGCTGCCGCAGCCAGCGAAATCAAGAAGCTTATTGATACCAGCGTCAGCCAGGTGCAGACAGGCGCCGCGATTGCGGGCGAGGCAGGGGCCGCAATAGAAGCGATCGTCGCCTCTGCGCAGCGCGCCAACGAACTACTCAGCGAGATCGCAACGGGTGCGCGCGAGCAAAGCGTGGGCGTCGAGCAAATCGGCAAGGCAGTAAGCGATCTCGACGACATGACGCAGCACAATGCGGCCATGGTGCAGCAGACGGTCGCCGCCGCCGGTGCTATGAGGGATCAGGCCATACGCCTCTCGCACGAAGTCGCCCGCTTTCAGCTGCCCTCGAGTGGGGGGCGTGCTGAGGTCTTCAATGCAGAAGCCGAGGTCGGCGCCCTGGCTTTCACGAGCCCGAGTACGTCGTCCCGCTAAGGGGTCACAGGCTCACAGGCCGAGCGATTCCCACATGGCGTCCACGCGGGCGCTTACCTCGGCGTCCATGCGAATGGGCCGCCCCCATTCGCGATCGGTTTCACCAGGCCACTTATTGGTGGCATCCATGCCCATCTTGCCACCCAGCCCCGATACGGGGGAAGCAAAATCCAGGTAATCGATAGGGGTGTTTTCGACCAGCACGGTGTCCCTGACGGGATCCATGCGGGTCGTCATGGCCCAGATCACTTCCTTCCAGTCACGAATGTCGACGTCATCGTCCACCACCACAATGAACTTGGTGTACATGAACTGTCGCAGAATGCTCCAGATGCCGAACATGACACGCTTGGCATGCCCGGCGTACTGCTTGCGCATGGAAACGACGGCCAGACGATAGCTGCAGCCTTCAGGGGGCAGATAAAAATCGGTGATTTCAGGTAGCTGGCGACGCAGCAGGGGGACAAAGACTTCGTTCAGCGCCACGCCCAGTACGGCCGGTTCATCGGGCGGTTTCCCAGTGTAGGTGCTGTGATAGATGGCATTGCGGCGCATGGTGATGCGATCCACCGTGAACACCGGAAACCAGTCCTGTTCGTTGTAGTAGCCGGTATGGTCGCCATATGGGCCTTCCAAAGCCATCTCATAGTCACTGTTTGGCGGCGCCGGAGCGCCTTCGGGCGCTGTGGCGGCTAACGCACGCGGGTCGGATGCCGGCAGGATATGACCTTCCAGGACGATTTCCGCATAGGCAGGCACGGATAAATCGCTGCCCAGGGCATTTGCGACTTCTGTGCGTGAACCGCGCAGCAGCCCGGCGAATTGATATTCGGACAGGCTGTCGGGGATAGGAGTGACGGCGGCCAGTATGGTGGCGGGGTCGGTGCCCAGAGCCACGGCGATCGGGAAAGGCTTACCGGGATTGGCAAGGCAATGGTCGCGGAAGTCGAGCGCACCGCCGCGATGCGACAGCCAGCGCATGATGAGCTTGTTGCGACCAATTTGCTGCTGACGATAGATCCCGAGGTTCTGCCGGCGGGCACGAGGGCCGCGTGTGATTACCAGACCCCAGGTCAACAAGGGGGCCGCGTCTTCAGGCCAGCAATGCTGCAAGGGGATGGTGGCGAGGTCGACGTCATCCCCTTCGAGAACGATTTCCTGGCAAGGGGCGCTGCGGATGCGCTTGGGGCTCATGTCCCAAAGCGCCGATTTCAGCGTGCTGACAGTGCTGACCGCTTCACGCAGGCTGCGTGGGGCTTCGGGTTCGCGCAGGCTGGCGAGCAGTTCGCCGATTTCGCGCAACGCCGAGACGTCCTGTGCGCCCATCCCCCATGCCACTCGCCTGGGGGTGCCAAAAAGGTTGGCAAGCACAGGCATGGCGGCTGGCTTGCCATCATGCATTGCTTGCTCGAAGAGCAGGGCGGGCCCGGCCTTGCGTAGTACGCGGTCGCTGATCTCGGTCATTTCCAGCCGTGTGGATACAGGCTGCGAAATGCGTTTCAGTTCGCCCGCATTTTCGAGTTGCCGGATGAAGTCTCTGAGATCACGGTATTTCACGGGGGCAAGGGTTTCCGGTTACAGTTCCTGAAAGAAGGAAGGTTAACATTCCGGTGGTTTCATTTCATGGGGGGAACCATGGCTGTTGGCACGGAGCCCGGGCTGCTGTCCCGTTCAATGCAGGCCCTGGGGTATCGGGTCGCAGAGCTGCTGAACGTTTGCGCGGCCTACCTTGGCATCGCCATGCTGGTGACGCTGATCATGGTGTTTACGATGGCACCCTTGCGCAGCCAGCTTGGCCAGATTCATCAGTCGCTGATCGTCGCTCTGCGTCCTGCCAGTGTCGACAACGTGCTCTATGCCATGCTGGAAGC
>JBAYOJ010000163.1:0-6373 GCA_041678385.1 Burkholderiaceae bacterium
CGGACCCTGGGTGGCGCAGCGGGTCCGCCAGCTGATGCGTGGCAAGCTCACCATCGGGTTGCAATATATGCAGCATCAAGGGGCTACCAGTGTGGAAATACCAGATTTCGTCGGCGTCGATGCGATGCCAGGATGAGCAGGCGCCGTTCGCCAGCAGATAATGAATGGACGTCCCCGCACTGCGGTGGCTCGCCTGAAACCCGACCTCGTGAGGGGAGCGGTAGACCTCACGATAGTAGCCGCCTTCAGGATGAGGCCGCAGGTTGAGCGCGGAAATCAGCGTTTCCCAAGCGGCTTCGTTGACGCTGGGTATCCACGATTCGCTGCAATTCGACGTTGGGTTTCTATGCATGGCTGCTCTCTGTTCATGGGCAAGGGTCCCTCTGATCAATTCAAGCACGGGGACTTGAACAGAGGGTCGCTAATAGACCGGCGCCTCGCCTTCAGGGCGTCGCTTGAAACGCCGGTGCACCCAATAATATTGATCAGGGTTCTCGCGTATGCGGGCTTCCAGAAACTGATTCATGGACAAGGCATCGGCACGCACGTCGCCGCTGGGGAACGACGACATGGCAGGGTAGATTTTCAGTTCGTAGCCGCGATACCCTGGCAGTACCGTCGCTATGAAGGGCACGACGCGTGCGCCACTCAGTTGTGCCAGCCGCGATACCGAGGTTAGCGTGCAGGCCTGTATGCCAAAGAACGGAACGAATACTGAGTCGCGCAACCCGAAGTCCATATCGGCCGCCAGCATGATGGGTTTGCCAGATTTCAACACCTTAAGGATTTCGCGGGCGCTGCCATGGCGGGGGATCATGTCGGTGCCGAACCTTGATCGTTGTTCCCGGGAAATCGTGTCCGTGGTGTCATCGGACATAGGCGTATAAATGGATGCCACCGGGTGCTGCGTCGAGTAATAAATGCAGGTGGCTTCGATCGCGGCAAAATGGAAACCCAGGAAGATTGTGGGTTGATCGTAATGGTCTTGCAAATCGATGGCACTGTCGACCTTCACAAGACGGGTGAGAGTCTCTGCGCTGCCATACCACTGAGTACCGCGTTCGAGGTAGCTCCGTATGACATGGCGGAAACTGGCACGCGCCAAGGCATCCCGTTCAACCATGCTCTGTTCTGGAAAGCAAAGACGCAGGTTGGTATGCAGAATATGCCTGCGCTTGCCGGGAATCAGGTAGAGCAGGGATCCCATTGCTTCGCCAAACCGGGCCACAAGGCCATATGGAAGCATGGATAAAGTTCGGAGTAGACCTGATAGCAACAGGGTCTGGAGGCGTTTTTTCATTATTCTGGACCGCTCGCTGCGCGAATGCGGCCCGGGTCAGGTCGAGCCCGCATCCTAGCATGTATGAGTGCCTGTCATGCCGGGTGCCCAGCTAAAGAGCTGGTCAATCGTCGCCGCATGAAGTGGAATTTTTCTAAAACCTGTACTGCAGCCCGGCGACGAACAGGTTGTATTTCTGTCGGCCCAACTTGACACGCCAATCGTCCGTGGACTGGTGCACACCTGGGTAAACAGTGGAACCAAAGGTATAGCTCGTGGAGTCGATGGAAAGGTAGCGGTATTCGGTGAACAGATACAGATTCTTGTGGACTTCAGCCTTGAATCCCGCCTTAAGCTGCACGGCGAAGGCCGAGGCGGAAGCGTCGGGATCGGAATTGAAGTGATTGATGCCAGGCTCGGAAGGGTTGGCGGAGTCGCTGCCCTTGATCGACAGGAAGGCCACCCCAGCACCGGCACCGACGTAAGGGAAGATCCTGTCGGAGTACGGCGTCTGGAAGGTGAACACGGCATTGGCGAGCAGCACACCCGCCGTAAGGGGAACGGTTACATACTGCATCCCGAGTGCCCTGGGCCTGACCGGCATTTCACCCATGGGGGAGTGCTTGCCGATGTACATCCCTTCAAGCTCGACGGCTGGTTTGATGCCCCATTGCGATTGGCCTAGGTTCCAGCGGTCCCATTGGTATCCCAAATGAGCTCCGCCCAAAGATACCCGGGTACTGCTTGAGGTGGAACCTTTTGCATGAATCGGCAACGAGAAGGATGGGTTGAGGTGTACAGCGCCTTTCTGTTGCAGGGTGGTTGCGATGGACGCGCCCACGCCACCGTACGCGCCTAGGTATACGCCTTCGTCGCTTTCTGCGTCGGCGGCAATTGCAGTGTTTGCGACACTCAATACACACAAAAAAACGGGTAGAAGATGCTTGGGATTCATCACGCCTTCCTTCAGGTTTTTTTTAGTTTAGATGTAAATAGTTACGTTGAATACTCTCGTTGTGGGTTTTCTGCCTCTTCCTCGATGATGGATAATGGGCGGCACCGCTGCTCGCGGCGGCATACCGCCCTCGCGCAGTCGCCAACAAGGATGGAAATGACAGTCGCTGCAACCCTACCCGGTCCCGACGGCAGAATGCGTTGTCGCTGGGGCGTCGTCACTTCGGAATATCTTCGCTATCACGACACTGAATGGGGCTTCCCGGTCGGTGAAGATCAACGCCTATTCGAAAAGCTTTGCCTGGAAGGATTTCAGGCTGGTCTCAGTTGGCGGACCATTCTTGAAAAGCGCGAAAATTTTCGACACGCCTTTCACGGTTTTGATATCCAGAAGGTGGCCGCCTTTACCGAAGACGATGTGTTGCGTCTGTTACAGAATGCCGGCATCGTGCGGCATCGTGGGAAGATTGCGGCCGCCATCAACAACGCCCGGCGTGCACAGGAATTGATCGAGCGTGAAGGTTCGTTGGCCGCATTTATATGGCGCTACGAACCGACTGCCATTCCAGCAACGTCTTCGGCTCCAGTTTCGCAGTCGCCGGAATCGCTCGCCTTGTCAAAAGAGCTGAAGAAGCGCGGCTGGCAGTTCGTGGGGCCCACGACGGTATATTCCTTTATGCAGGCTATGGGCCTAGTCAACGATCACGCGCCTCATTGCGCACTTCATCCTGAAATCGAACTGGCGAGAGCGTCTTTCAGGCGCCCATGAAGTATCTACATAGAATCTACATATACGTAGATGAAATCAGGATATCTTGGGAGCCTCTGATCGTCAGCTTACGGACCCAGCCTCGCTATGACGTTCCCGCTTTAATAAGGCCTGTTTGCGTTCTACACCCCAGCGGTAGCCCGATGGGTCGCCATTGCGCCGTACAACGCGATGGCATGGGATAGCCACCGCCAGCCAGTTTGCGCCGCAAGCGTTTGCCACTGCGCGAACTGCGGCGGGTGAACCGATGCGCTCAGCGAGTTCCGCATAGCTGATGGTCGAGCCTGGTGGGATGGTACGCAAGGCTTGCCAGACCCGTTCCTGGAACGCCGTTCCACGGATGTCCAGCGGGAGATCCACACCCAGACGGGGTGTTTCGACCAGGCCGACAACGCGGGCGACCCTCTGCGCAAAATCCGCATCATCGCCTGTAAGGCTGGCGTTGGGAAAGCGTTTTTGCAGATCCTGTACAAGTGCGTCCGGGTCGTCGCCCAAGAGAATGGCGCAAATGCCTCGTTGACTTTCGGCGACCAGAATGGCCCCCAGGGTGCATTGCCCGACCGCAAAGTGGATATCGGTGCCGCTGCCGCCCGCACGATAATCCCGGGCACGCATGCCCAACACGCGATCGGCCGTTTCGTAGAAACGGCTGCTGGCATTGAAGCCCGCATCGTAGATGGCATCAGTGACAGGCATATCACCCGTGGCAAGGGTGTTGCGCAGCCGGTCAGCGCGTACCGCTGCCGCATACGCCTTGGGAGTCAGACCGGTTTCGGCAACAAAGAGCCGGTGCAGCTGCCATCGGCTCAGGCCGGCTTCAGCGGCCAGCTCATCCAGGTTGGGTGTGGATTCGTGGTTTTCAATGCTGCGGCAAGCCTGCGCAACGATCTCACTGCGGCCCGCAGTCTTGAGGCAAGCGCCGGTGTCCTGGCCGATATCTTTATCGTTATAGCCTTGCATCGCGTGCGTTTTGCTTCGTTGGCTCATGTTGCTCTCCGGATAGCGGTCACTGGCTTACAGCTTACATGCCCAGGAAGGTAAAAACACTCCGTATCTTGCAGCCGTCAGCCCTTGGGCTGTCTGGCGAAAAGTGAGATTGAAGCGTTGAACCCCTGTACCGGTCCAGTGTAGGGGGTCAGCGTTTGGTCAGCACATTTTTACCCGACTCGATGAATTGATCCGTCTCGGCATTCGCGAATTGGCGATGGTGACGGCGCGCGGCAAACTGTCCTCGACTTGAAGGAGAGGGCATATGAAACGTCGTAATAAAACTCAACGTGGTCAGGGCATGACCGAATACATCATCGTGGTCGCTTTGGTGGCGGTCGCAGCCATAGCTGTGTACCAATTGTTTGGTCAGGTGGTCCGTTCGCAAACTGCAGCCATGGCGCGCGAGCTGGCTGGCGAAGATGGCACAGAGCAGTCTGGTGTCGCCCAATCGGCGGCTGAGGCCGCTGCCGGGCAGACGGAGGTGCGCACCTTGAAGTCCTTTACGGGCAATGCGGACGCGGGGCAATGATCATGCATCAGCCTGCATGCCCTGTTTGCCGCAATGCCATGGGCTGTCATCCCCCGATTTCCGCGCAGCATGGCCAGGCACTGGTCCTTGGGCTGCTGCTTTCGGCGGCGGTAGCCCTGGCATTTGTGCGGTATTTCAATGTCGGCATTGTGGTGGCAGATAAGGCCCGGCAAGATCATGCGCTTGATGCGGCGGCCTACAGTGGTGCACTGATACAGGCCAGGGGATTGAACATGCTGGCTTATATCAACCGGACGCAGGTGGCTCATCAAGTGGCCATGGCACATCTGGTCACGCTTGGTTCTTGGGCGCATTTCGCCGGCACCGAAGCCATCCAGGCCGCAGCGGCCAATCCGCCAGCCTATGTGATCGGCATGCATTTCGGACCTCAGCATGCAGCCGCCTATCTTGCAGCGGTAAAGGCGGCGGGCTTGGAGCACAGTGCGAGCGCATACGGCCCCCTGGCATCAGCCTATGCCGAGCATGACCGCATATCGCGTTCGGTGCTGCGCGCCGTCTCGTCAGCAGTGGCGGCGAATTTGTCGACGGTGCGTGATCGCGCCATGCAAGAAGTGCTGGCCGCCAATTATCCGGGTGAGTCGGACTTTGACTTAAGGGTGACAGAAGATGCCATGCCGGGGTTTCTTGTGGCCTACGCAGGGAACCCGCGTTTACGCCCCTTTCTTCAAGAGGTTACCGGGCTATATCGATTCCTTGACCCGCGCGATCACACAACCCGCAGTCTTTTCCCCGTGGATGCCCGCTGCCCATCCCGGCGCCATGAATTACGCCGCAGGGGGCGGACCTTGCTTGATGAAGATGGCCACTGGCAATCCATGGACACGCAGTCATACCATGCCGTTCGTTCTAACCGTTGGATTGGCTGCTATTTTCGCGAATACCCCATGGGCTGGGGTTGGGTGCCGCCTAAAGAATCCGCACCCATGGATGCGCCCTACGTTGAAGATCCCCCGGAAAACTTTGCTGATCAGGATTTCTGGCGCTGGGTTCGAGAATCCACCAGCTGGGATATATCCAGCGGCAATGCCAATGCGTTGGCCAACTCACGAGCTCACGCAATGCGTCAGCAATGGTCGGGGGGTGGGCTTCCTTCCTTTTACGACTTAGCCAGCCCAGATGGCGAATCCAGCGCTTATTTCCAGGTGTCCCTGAAGCGGGATGGGCGCGATGGCTTGGTGCTGACATCGCATGCCGCCGCCGAAACCTATTTCCGTCGTCCCCAGGCTCGCAGCGACGGTCAACGCGAGTTGCCCAATGCTTTCCATCCCTATTGGCAGGCACGCTTGCGCGCAGTGGACCAAGCGGCGAGCCGTCCTCGGCGCAGGCCCCGACGTCCACGTCCAGGTATAGCGGTGCATCGCCTGGCCCGCCGTCCGTTCAGGCAAGCCTCTGGTCCTTGCTCATACCTGGGTCAGCGTGGTCAGGCACTGCTGGAATCTCTGATTGCTGTGCTGGCCCTCGCGGTACTGTGGGTCGCCATTCACTGGTTGGCTCACTATCAGGACATGGCTCTGTCCGCCAGCCATGCGAGCCGCCATGCAGCCTTTCTGGCTACTCGGGCTGATCCTGAACCCGTTGTAGACGCCGGGGCGCTCGGGCAAAAATTCTTTTCAGGCAGTGCGCACAGGTGGGTAGACCGTCGTGGTACACCGCTACTGCAGCCCGAAAGCAACGTACTTCCCTCATGGCGTCGGCATGCTCCCTTAACCGCATTGTCCCAGCCGGCCGCGGCCTCGGCCTATGCGGCGACATTGCGGCGTGACTGGTCGGTGCATGACAGGGGCATCCTGCAGGCCACGGTTGCTGTCGGGTTCCCGCAGTCCGGGCCAGC
>JBAYOJ010000164.1:0-6368 GCA_041678385.1 Burkholderiaceae bacterium
AAATGCTCGCGATAGCTACGGCTATCGCTGCGCTTTGCGCCTTGCTTCCCATCCCGACCCGGGGCGCAGACTTACCGTTCGAATTATTCAGAGCATCCCTAGAGTAAATCTCTCAGGGCCCGTTTTAATTTCAGGATTCAGAGGGCTCCTAGCTATGCCGCGCGTGGTATTCAGATATCGCACGCAAGGCATATTCAGCACTCTGGCGGCGGATCTCGGTGCGATCCCCGTCAAAACGCCGGGTTGCTGAAAATATGGCAATGCCTTCGGGCACGCTGATCGAGCGAAACGCCCAGGCAAAACATTGCGTGCCTGCGGGTATGTCGCTGTCGGTATTGTCGACTACACCGGTGTTTGAAATGGCCAGGTTCGCGCGGCTGCGCGTCAAGGCACCCAAGGCCATTTCCCGCGCCACTGCTTCGCTGGTCAGGTTGTGCTTCAGGATGGTGAGTTCTTTCACCCCCAGGCAACGCTGTTTGGCTTGCACCGAATAGGTGACGAAGGCGCAATCGAGCAATTCGCCTGCGCCGGGCACGTCGGCCAGCGTGGCGGCGATAAGCCCCGAAGTACACGATTCCGCCGTTACCAACAACAGTTTATGCGCACGCATGTATTGTGCGATTTTTTCGATGTCGTCCATGGTCGGCCTCCGTCGCCGCTGAGTCATCGATGCCGGGCAAGCTGCATGCCCCGGCTTGCAGGCGCGCCCGCACGCGGCGGCTCGTCGCCTGACACGGATGTCGGCATGGGGCTTGCTCGACCGAGGCGATGAAAGACGCTCATCAGAGCGTCGCGTGCCGGACCGATAGCAAAATGATTTCAGTGGCCGTCGCCTTAGTGTATTCACTCTGGCATAGCGTGCTGGTTTGCAGGACACTAAGCATCAGGAGGGCACGGCGTCATGCGTGGCGGCTTTGAGGCAAGAAGGATGACATTCCCAGCCTTGCGGGTTGATCACGCATTTCACAGGAGCGGAATATGAACAATCATGTATACAAGAACATCGAACTGACTGGTTCGTCCACCAACAGTATTGAAGACGCGGTGAATACAGCTATTGCACGCGCCCATGACACGCTACGCAATATCAGCTGGTTTCAGGTGGTGGAAACCCGTGGCCATGTCCGTGAGGGCAAGGTGGAATACTGGCAGGTCACCATCAAAGTGGGGTTCACGCTTGATGGCTGAACCCCCTGGTCAACATCCATTACCTTGAGCCTGCGGCCGGCTGATCTCTGGTCGTGTTCTTGTCAGCCGGTTTCGCCCGTGCGCAGTACACGGTTTACGGAAAAACCCAGCTGGGCCGCATAGCGCATCATGTGCTGGAGCGCCAGGCGGTCAGGGACCGCATCGCGGCCCAACATCCACAGGCAGCGGCGGTCTGGCGTGCCTATCATGGCGTGCTGGTAATCGGGGTCAACGTAAAGCACCCAGTGGTCTCGCCACACAGAAGAAGGGGCTGACAGCCAGTCGGAATCGAAGCGGATTTCGAGCTTGGCAGGGTCTTGAGGGGCGTAGCGTCGCGACGGCCGTATTTCGCCGTTGGCGCTCAGGATCTCGCATTCAGGGTTCATGCAGCGGAAGATGACCCCCATGCTGCCATCATCTTTAGGAATGTATTCTGCCGTGACGTCGCCGATACAGCCGGCCTGGTAGCCGTTGGGAAGTCTCGCGTATTCGTGCCACAGACCCGCATATCGATTGAGATCGAGGTGGGGGTGGGTAAGAAGCTGTGATGATTCTTTTTTTGTAGCCAGCAACAGCATTTGAACCTCCTTTTTCGAGACGCAGGCAGGTTTCGTTCCCGAACCGCCGGTCTTCTGGTTTTCTATTACTTCTGCGTGATCATGACTCTTCTAAACATGCTGCCATCTTCCCGGCCCGTTGCATCATGACGGGGCCGTGAAGAGGGTTGGTTGATCGACAAAGGTGATGCGGCACCGGGGGCTGGCCCGGCATGTCCATTTCAGTATAGCGGGTATTACGCTGAAAACAGCATTCGTTGTAGGGGTATGAACCTAGGACTAATACTAGGGTCCCTAGGTCAGACCGGCGTCAGAAACTGCCGAACAACGTACCCAGGGTGATGACGGTCACCAAGGCCAGCAGTGGGGCGCCCATGGTTACCGCGGCAATATTGAGATAGGACTGGCGGTGTGTCAGCTTGCAGATGGACAGCAAGGTGATGATGGCTCCACAGTGCGGCAGGGTGTCAAAACCGCCGGCGGCCAGCACGGCCACGCGGTGCAGCAGTTCGGGGCTGATGCCGGCTTCGTTGGCCATGCGCAGGTAATCGGCGCCCAGGGTCTGCAGGGCAATGCTCAGGCCGCCCGAAGATGAGCCCGTGACCCCGGCCAGTACGTTCATGGCGATGGCTTCGGAAATCAACGGGTTGTGAGGTGTGACGTTGAGTACGGCATCGCGGATGATGGCAAAGCCGGCAAGGCCGGCGATGACCGCGCCATAGCCGACTTCCGAAGCAGTGTTGAACAAGGGCAGCATGAAGCCAAATACGCCCTTGTTGACGGTGGCGCGCAGGTCGCTCCAGTGCCCCAGGCGCGATATGACCAGGGTGGTGCAGGCCACTGCTAGTGCGATGATCAGCGCCCACAAGCCGGAGATTCTTGAAGGTTCAAGATTGGGAAAGTGCTCCTTCATGAAACTCATGTCCATGCCAGGAAACACAACATAGGTGAAAAGCGCATTGACGCCGATCACCAGGAATAAAGGCAGTAAAGCCAAGACCAGAGGCATGTGCGACAGCGCGCTGGCACTGGCGGCGGGCATGTCCCTGTCTTCTTCGTGATTGCCATAACCTTCGCCGGCCAGACGTGCCCGCGTGGCGCGGCCGCGCAGCCACCAAAGGCCGCCCACCAGCATGATGGCACCCGCGATAATGCCCAGGCCCGGCGCGGCGAAGACGTTGGTGCCATAGTAAGGAATGGGAATGGCGTTCTGGATGGCCGGTGTGCCCGGCAGGGCGGTCATGGTGAAGGTGAAGGCGCCCAAAGCGATGGTGGCGGGTATGAGCCGCTTGGGAATATCGGCTGCCTGGAAAAGGTCGCGGGCAATGGGGTAGATGGCAAAGGCCACCACAAAAAGAGAAACCCCGCCGTAGGTGAGAATGGCGCAAGCCAGCACGACAGTGACGATGGCGTGCTTTTCGCCGAGCTTCTCGACTATCCAGCGCGAAATGGAATGAGCGGCACCCGAGTCGGCCATAAGCTGCCCGAACAAGGCACCCAGCAGGAAGACGGGCAGGAACTGGATCACATAATTGCCCAGTGCCTTCATGAAAGTGTCGGTGTAGATCGGCAGCATGATGCTGATGTCACCTGACAACAATACTGCAAGCGCTGCCATCAGCGGGGCGAGCAGCAGCACAGTGATGCCGCGGTACGCCAGATACATGAGTAACAGCAGGGAAACAACGATTGCCAAAGTGCTGGCCATGTTGAAAAGGCTCCTAGGAACAGACGGCACGGCCCGGGCGGGCCGTGCAAATATGCTCGCGAGTGTAGCAGGAGCCGTATGACAATCTAGGGATAACCCGTATTCAACCGCGGCCTATGAAGGGCATCTTGGTGGCCATGACCGTCATGAACTGGACATTGGATTCCAGGGGCAGGCTGGCCATGTAGATGATGGCGCGGGCGACGTCTTCCACATCCATCAGTGGTTCGGGGCGGGTGGACCCGTCGGCCTGCATGACGCCGCGGCGCATGACATCGGTCATATCGCTGGCGGCATTGCCGATGTCGATCTGGCCGCAGGCAATGTTGTAGGCGCGGCCGTCCAGAGACGCCGACTTGGTGAGCCCGGTAACGGCGTGTTTGGTAGTGGTGTAGCACGTTGCCTGCGGGCGGGGGGCGTGGGCCGAGATTGAACCGTTATTGATGATACGCCCGCCCTGCGGCTGCTGGGATTTCATGATGCGGAAGGCGCCTTGCGTGCATAGGAAATACCCGGTCAGATTGACATCCAGTGCCGCCTTCCATTTGTCGTAGGGGATGTCTTCGATGCTGGCGGGTTTGGTGAAAATGCCGGCGTTGTTGAACAGCAGGTCAAGCCGGCCGAACTCGCCGCGTATGCGTTCGAACAGTTTATCCACGCTTTGCGGATCGCCCACGTCGGTGGATTGCACCAGGCTGCGGGCACCGCCCAGGCTGCCCTCGTGGGCCGTTTCTTCGAGCGCGTCCAGCCGCCGGCCGGCGAGGGCCACGTCATAGCCTTCCTTCATCAATGCCAGGGCTACGTGCCTGCCGATACCTGAACCAGCTCCGGTGATCAGGGCGAATTTCCGTTCACTCATTTAAATGTCTCTCCGTGATTGCGTGCCGCGTACGGCGGCGTGTCGTGATGGCCATGCAACTGTACCGCGCCCGGACCCGGTAAGGCACGTCAACAGTGCAGTCCCTGTATTGTCCGTATAATTTTCTCGTGCTTTCGGACTCCCCTGGCGGGAGAGATAGGTGAACATGATCTCTTTAACCGCAGTCGATTCCCTGTTGCTGGCGTGTCTGGTCCTGCTGATTGGCCGCCTGCTCACTTCTCGTGTCGGGTTCCTGGCGCGCTACAGCATCCCCGACCCGGTGGTAGGCGGCCTGCTGTGTGCATTGGGCGTCTTCGCCCTGACTGAAGTCGCCGGTCTGAGCATAGAAATGGATACCGATATCCGGTCCATCTTCCTGCTGGTGTTTTTCAGTTGCATCGGGCTGACAGCCGATTTGCGTCTGCTTAAACGCGGTGGGCCGCGCCTGATCGTTTTTGTGCTTGTGGTGGCGCCATTTCTGTTTCTGCAGAACATTGTGGGGCTGGGTATGGCATGGCTGCTGGACATGCACCCCCTGATGGGTTTATTGGCAGGCTCTATTACCATGACGGGGGGGCACGGTACAGGAGCCGCCTACGCAGTAGGCTTTGCCGAGCTCAATAATATTCAGGATGTCATGGCTTTGGCGATGATGTCGGCCACCATCGGGCTAGTGATGGGGGGTGTGGTGGGCGGCCCGGTGGCTGAATGGCTGCTGCGTCGGTATAAAGTCAGGACACCCGGTGCCGCAGCGCAAGAAGGGCAGGGTGTCAGGGCCGACGAGGCAGCGGTGGCGGCACCGCCGGCACCGCTGGACACCACTGCTTTCATTGGGGCGTTGGCCGCTGTCTTCGTCTGCCTGGCGGTGGGTGAACTGCTGGCCATACTCTTTGCCGATGTACCCGTGAACATCCCGGACTTCCTCTGGTGTCTGATGACGGGCATCGTTATCCGCAATGTCGGCCCGCTAATAAGGGCAGCACCCGATGATCGCGCCAGCGATATCCTGGGAAATATCTCGCTGTCACTATTCCTTGCCATGTCCATGATGACCATAGACCTGGCAAGCGCCATGCTGATAGCCGGGCCGCTGGTTCTGATATTGCTTGTACAGACGGTGGTGTGCATGCTCTATGCCGCCTGGGTGGTGTTCCGCGTGATGCGCAAGGATTACGAAGCCGTGGTGATCTCGGCCGCTTTCTGTGGTTTCGGCCTGGGGACGACAGCCACGGCCATCGCAAACATGCAGGCCCTGGCCAGGCGTCATGGCCATGCTCCTGAAGCCTTTATTGTGGTCCCCATTACCGGGGCCTTCCTAGTGGACATCATGAATGTGATGACACTCACCGTGTTCATTTCCCTGCCTTTCATCGGGGGATTCTGAAATGCTGCGCTTTCTGTCCATGTTGATGCTCTGTCTGCTGGTCGCCGCTTGCGGCCGCTCTCCCGACGAGGCGCAATTACGCGATGATGTGGAAGCGGCTCTGAACTCATCTTTTGGCGATGAAACGTTCAGCATCGTGAGTTTCGCGCGTCGCGGTTCTGCGTCCGATAGCACGGCCGAAGACGATGATCAGCGTCGTGTCGCCTATTACGATATCGAGCTCGAATTGATGAGGGACCTGGTACTGGGCGATTGGGATGACCCTGCGGCGGCGTCTCTGGTGACGTTGCTGGGTGCGGGGCCGCGCAGTATAAGGGGCGTGACCGCTGGCGGGAATGCGGCGGGGGATCGCATCGTGGCACATGCCAGCGCCATTTATCGCAAGGCTGAAGACGGCTGGGAATTTGTTACGCCGGCTGGTTTTCGCGACGCGGGGAGGCCCCGTACGGAAACCGGGCAACCGCTGCGCATATCGCATGGCGCCCTGGACACGCTGGCCGAGATTACGCGCAGCGTCGAGGCGGGTGGTTCACAGGCGGCACAGCATGTTCTGGATCAGGAACTCAGACGCTCAGTGGCACGCATTGCAGGCCGGCTGACGCGTATAGAGCAGGGCTATCCGGTGGCAGCGGGTCGTGATAGGGGCGAATATGCGGCGTTTGCCGGCGCTCT
>JBAYOJ010000165.1:0-6358 GCA_041678385.1 Burkholderiaceae bacterium
CATTTCAGGCATGCCAGGGCCGCCTCGTGGCCCCAGGTAACGCAAGACCATGATGTCGCCCGCCTGAATACGGCCATCAAGAATGGCTGCCAGCGCCGACTGTTCGTCATCGAAACACTTGGCGGGGCCGGACATGACCGGATTCTTCAAGCCGGTGATCATGGCTACGGACCCTTCCGGCGCAAGATTGCCCTTAAGAATGGCCAGATGACCTTCGGCATACAAGGCCTTGTCGAGCGGGCGGATGACATCCTGCCCCTCTGGCGGCGCCGATGAGACATCTTTCAGGGTTTCGGCAATGGTCTGACCAGTGATGGTCATGCAATCACCATGCAGCAGGCCGGCATCCAGCAACATCTTCATGACCTGCGGCACGCCGCCGGCACGATGGAAATCGACGGTCAAGTAGTGGCCGCTGGGCTTCAGGTCGCAAAAAACCGGCACTTTTCGGCGCACACGTTCAAAATCGTCGATATCCCATTCAACTTCAGCGGCATGGGCGATGGCCAGCATATGAAGCACAGCGTTGGTCGAACCGCCCAGGGCCATGACCACCGCCACGGCGTTTTCTATGGCTGCGCGTGTAATGATGTCGCGCGGCTTGAGATCCTGCTCGATGGCGCGCAGCAGCACGCGGGCCGATTCCGCGGCGGATTCGACTTTTTCGTCGTGGATATTCGCCATGCTGGACGAATAGGGCAGGCTCATGCCCATGGCTTCGAACGCCGCGCTCATGGTGTTGGCCGAATACATGCCGCCACAGGAACCAGGGCCGGGAATCGCGGCACGTTCAATGTCTTTCAGGCCTTCACTGCTTAAGCGGCCGGCCGCATGCTCACCCACGGCTTCGAAAACGCTGACGATATTGAGATCTTTGTTTCCCAGGCGGCCAGGCATGATGGTTCCGCCGTAAACGTAGATGGAAGGGACGTTGGCCCTCAACATGCCCATCATGCCACCCGGCATATTCTTGTCGCAGCCGCCTATCACGACCACGCCGTCCATCCACTGGCCCTGTACGCAGGTCTCGACGCAATCGGCGATTACCTCACGCGACACCAGGGAATATTTCATCCCTTCGGTGCCCATGGACATGCCATCTGAAATAGTAGGTGTGCCGAATACCTGCGGGTTGCCGCCAGCCTCGCGTATTGCCTCGATGGCAGCATCGGCGAGCTTCTGCAGCCCGCTATTGCACGGCGTAATGGTGCTGTGGCCGTTGGCAATACCCACCATGGGTTTGGAAAAATCGGCATCGGTATAGCCCAGCGCGTAATACATGGAACGGTTGGGTGCGCGTTCGGCGCCTTCCACAATATTTGCTGAACGCCGGCGTCTGGAACTGGTCATGGTTTCTCCGATACGGTAAGGGAACGCACCCCATGCTGCGCTCCTTGGTGCATGTTAAGGCACATCAAGAATTTTAGGTTCACAATCAAGGAAACAGGCCTCACGCGAGAACCCGCAACACCTATGTCCTACCCTATTCTTCTTATCATCCATCTTTTCGCGGCCATTATGTTCGTGGGGACAGTCTTCTTCGAAGTTATCATGCTCGAGGGCGTACGCAAACACGTACCGAAAGACGTCATGCGCACCATGGAAGCCGCCATTGGCAAACGCGCCCGCGCCATCATGCCCTGGGTGTTGCTACTGTTGTTCGGCGCCGGCTTTGGGCTATCATGGTTCCATCGGGCCGCGCTGGCGGCGCCCATGGCCACCCACTTCGGCCTGCTGCTGTCCATCAAGATCCTGCTGGCCCTGAGCGTATTCGGCCATTTTCTTACCGCCATGGCCCTGCATCGCCTGGGGCGCTTGCGTTCCAGGGCCTCACAACGCATCCACATCAGTGTATTCCTGCACGTCTTGCTGATAGTACTGCTTGCCAAACTGATGTTCTACATCAGTTAAGGTCCCTCTTCATATGGACGCGTCATGCGTCATAATGAATCCAGCGTGCACTAAGCTCACGGAGGCCCTATGACAGATCAAAACCCGGTCGTCCTGATCACGGGCGCAAGCCGCGGCATAGGCGCGGCCACGGCCACGTTGGCCGCCCGTGACGGTTTCGATGTGGCCATCGGCTACATCAAGCACGACGCCGCCGCCCGACAAGTGGCCGAAGCCGTCCGCAGGCGCGGCCGGCGGGCAGCCATCATCCAGGGGGATATTTCCCAGCCTGCCGATATCACACGGCTGTTCGTCCAGGCAGAAGAACAGCTGGGCCCCGTCACCGCTGTCGTCAACAACAGCGGCATCACCGGCCCCATAGGGCCTTTTTCCCAGACTTCCAGGGCTACCATCGAAGAGGTCTTTCGCGTCAATGTGTTTGGCACCATGGAATGCTGCCGCGAAGCCGTCGAACGCTTCCGCCGCAACGGCATACCTGGCGTCATCGTCAATGTCTCGTCTGTGGCGGCACGCACGGGTGCGCCGCATGAATACATACACTACGCCGCCAGCAAGGCCGCGGTGGAAACCTTCACGTTGGGGCTGGCCCGCGAAGTCGCAGAACACCGCATCCGGGTGTGTGCTGTGGCGCCGGGTTCCACGCTCACCGACATCCATGCTTCGGCGGGCGAACCCGAACGGCCTCAGCGGGTGGCCCCGCGCATTCCAATGGGCCGGCTTGCCCAGCCCGAAGAAATCGCGGAAACCATCACCTGGCTGCTGTCACCCGCCGCTTCCTACCTGACCGGCACCGTAGTGCACTGCGCAGGCGGGCTGTAAAGCCCGCAAGGCGCTGGCTTACTGGCCTGCTTTTGTATCCTGGCCACTGAAATCGCGAGACCGTAAAACACCTTCGGGCTTAAGAAAGGGTTTTTCACCGGTATTGGCGTGGTCGCCCAGCACCCGGCCATCCACTTCCAGGCCGTACAGGGTGTCTTTGTGGAAGGTCGCCTCGTAAAGTTTGCGGGTTTCTGCAATGTCGCCGGTATATCGCGCATCTTGCGGCCGTTCCTGGCTGTCAAGGTATTGCGCCAGATCCCAGGCCTGCTGGTCGGTCAAGGTATTGGGCTGGCCCAGTGGCATGTTGTGCTTGATGAAGGACGCCATGGTGAACAGGCGTGAGATCCCGGCCCCCCAATTGAAGGAACCGTCGCCCCACACGGCGGGGAACACGGCCTTGCCGTCCTGCTTGCGGCCAGCCCCATCGGCGGAATGACATAGCGCGCACTTCGCCTCGTACAGTGCCTTGCCGCGGGTGGATTCGGGCGCCTGCCCGGGTTCAGCCAGCCTGGGGTAGCCACGCCCATACATGCTGCCCCCGGGCTGGTACATAGGTACGCCCTTGGCCAGCCACTGGTGATAGGTGGCCAGCGCGACCATATCGTCGCTGCCGTAGGCAGGCGGCTGACCGTTCATCGAATACACGAAGCAACCTGCTATCCGCTCTTCCAGACTGTTCACATGGCCATTCTTGGGCCTGAAGTTGGGAAGAATCACTGCGGCCGGCCAGATCGGGCTGGAGAATGGCAGCCTGCCTTCCCCCAGATGGCAGCTGGCGCAGTTCATGTCATTGAACACGTTCTTGCCACGCAATTGCTGGGTGTTGATGAAAAGGTCGTGGCCCCGCCTTATGGTTTCCTTCAGTTTGGGGTGGAAGTTCGTGTCTTCCAGCTCTTCCATGGTGGGCGGGATATGGACATACTGCCCTTCCTTGGGCATCGGCGCCCCGGGCGCCATCCCCTGCAGGCGTTCAAGAACAGCGACGTCCCATTGCGGCATGCCAGTCTTCGCCGGCCCTGATCCGGTGGCGGCTGCCGGCACGGCCAAGCTGCCGGCGACCAGCAGAACGAGGGCCGCCGCCATCCGCAGCCGGCCCGCCGCAGCCGCCAAGGTGGACAGGTTTGCGCCGGGGCCCATGGTCATGTGCTTAACTTTCATCTTGTACTCCTACTACTTGACTTCAGGTGCGCGCTGCGAACCCAGCCACAGGGAAACGGCCGCAATATCACGGTCATCCATACGCCGGGCAATCGCCCCCATAAGATCCAAGGGATCATTGGAACGCGAACCATCGCGATAAGCCTGCAACTGGACCTGCAGATATTCGGGAAGCTGACCCGCCAGGCTTGGGAAGTCACTGCCTATACCGGCATTGCCCGGCCCATGACAGGAAACGCAGTTCACGATATAGCGGTCCCAGTCGCCCCTGAGCGCCAGTTTTTCGCCATGCTGAAGCAGTGCGGCATCGTCAGTCGCCACCGCTTTGGGGGCAACGGACGGCAGCGACGCGTAATAGGCTGCGACGTCTTTCTTCTGCGTTTCAGACAACATCTGCGCAAACGGCTGCATGGAAACGCTGGTACGTGCGCCAGACTTGAAATCGGCCAGCTGTTTTTCGAGGTAGCCCGCATCCATGCCAGCCAGCGCCGGCCATGGTTCGCTGCCTGGCACGGCCATCCCGCTGCCGTCGGCCTGATGACAAGCGACACAGACAGCGGCGGCAAGTTTGCCGGCTTCGATATCGGCGGCCATAGCCAACCCCGGGCCGACAGCAACCGCCAGCCACACGGCCTGAAGGCAGGCATAGATACCGCCGGAGCCGGATTTTCCCTTTGTATTTTTCATACTGTTTTCCTTCTGGTGCTTACAATCCCGCCCCAAAAACCCGTACGGCTTGTAGGGCGTCTTTCACCCTTATAATATTAGGAAATACTTATATAACCTGTAGTTCTTTACCTAAACACTGCACTATTCAAGGAAAAAGGGGAAAAAGGGGGTCAGACCACGATTTCTGTAAGAAATCGTGGTCTGACCCCCTTTTTTCGCTTTTTCGGGCAGCTTATGCCGGTTCGCCCGCCTTTTCACCATGCGAAACACGGCTTGCAACCCGCAACTGCGACAAATCGCGCACCGCACCACGATCGGCAGAGGTGGCCAGTGCCGCATACGCCATGAGCGCCTGAGACACCACCCGCTCGCGATTCAAAGGCTTCCAGGCCTGATCGCCACGTGCTTCCATTTCGGCCCGGCGGTCGGCAAGTTCTTCGTCGCTGATGGCCAGGTGGATGCGACGGTTGGGGATGTCGATTTCAATGGTGTCGCCATCCTGAACCAGGGCAATATTGCCGCCCTCTGCAGCTTCCGGCGAAGCATGGCCGATGACCAGCCCGGACGAACCACCCGAGAAACGACCGTCGGTCAGCAAGGCCGACGAAGCCCCCAGGCCCTTGGACTTGAGGTAGGAGGTTGGATAAAGCATTTCCTGCATGCCGGGGCCGCCCTTCGGGCCTTCATAGCGAATGATGACCACATCGCCGGCCTTCACCACATCACCCAGAATACCTTCGACGGCGTCTTCCTGGCTTTCGAAAACACGTGCGCGGCCCGTGAACCGCAGAATGCTTTCATCCACCCCGGCAGTCTTGACGATGCAGCCGTTCACGGCAAGATTGCCGTAAAGCACGGCCAGACCACCATCCTGGGAATAGGCATGTTCGCGAGAGCGGATGCAGCCGTTCTCGCGGTCCAGATCGAGGTCGGCATAATAGGTATTCTGGCTGAAGGCTTCCTTGCTGCGCACATTGCCCGGCGCCGTCTTGTAGAACTTCTGCACTTCTTCCGAAACACCGGGATGCATGATGTCCCAGGCTTCGATCGCCTGCCCCAGCGTGCCATTGGAAATATTGCCGACATCCAGATGCAGCAGGCCCGCCCGAGCCAGTTCGCCCAGAATGCCAATGATGCCGCCTGCGCGGTGCACGTCTTCAATATGATATTTGTCGGTAGCAGGCGCCAGCTTGCTCAGGCAGGGCACACCCCGCGACAGGCGGTCGATGTCCGACATGGTGAAGTCCACACCGGCTTCCTGGGCCGCCGCCAGCAGGTGCAGCACGGTATTGGTGGAACCGCCCATGGCGATATCCAGCGTCATGGCGTTTTCAAAAGCCTTGAACGAAGCAATATTGCGCGGCAGTACCGAAGCATCGTCCTGCTCGTAGTAGCGGCGGCACAGCTCCACCACCTTCTTGCCGGCATCTTCAAACAAGGTTTTGCGCCTTGCGTGGGTGGCGACGATAGTGCCGTTGCCGGGCAGGGCCAGGCCCAGTGCTTCGGTCAGGCAGTTCATGGAATTGGCCGTGAACATGCCCGAACAGGAACCGCAGGTGGGGCAGGCGTTGCGCTCGGCTTCGGCGGCTTCTTCGTCCGTCACGTTGGGGTCGGCCGCCTTGATCATGGCATCGACCAGGTCGAGCTTCTGGACGACCATACGCGTATTCGGGTCGTAGATCTTGCCGGCTTCCATGGGGCCGCCCGAAACAAATACCACGGGGATGTTCAGCCGCATGGCGGCCATCAGCATCCCCGGGGTGATCTTGTCGCAGTTGGAAATGCACACCATGGCATCGGC
>JBAYOJ010000166.1:0-6327 GCA_041678385.1 Burkholderiaceae bacterium
TCCATTGACCGCCATGCTGCTGTCATTTTTTGCGGGTATTTCTAGGAATGCTCAGGGAGTGCATCGCAACACAAACCCGTGGTGGATTGTGGCCAACGATGATGCCGTGGACATCCTGCAGGCAGCCGACATTATTCAATGGGAGTGCAGCGACAGTGCGCAGGAAAATAGCAGTGGCAGGTACGGGGTATGTAGGCATGTCGAATGCCTTGTTGCTGGCGCGCCGGAACCGTGTTGTGGCCCTGGATATTGCCAGGGAGCGTGTAGAGGCGATCAACGCCGGCCGTTCACCCATTGCCGACACGGACATCGAGTCCTGCCTGCAAAAGGGGGAGATTGATTTTCACGCGACCCTGGACCCGCAGGTCGCGTACAAGGATGCGGATTACGTGCTGATCGCTACACCGACCGATTACGACCCGCATACCAACTGCTTCGATACCACCAGTATTGAGCAGGTTGTCCGGGATATCCTGCATATCAACCCGGCCGCGACCATGGTCATCAAGTCAACGGTGCCCGTGGGGTATACGCGCAGGTTGCGTCAGCACGTGGGCAGCGACCGTCTGTTCTTTTCGCCCGAGTTCCTCAGAGAAGGCAAGGCGCTGCACGATAACCTGTATCCTTCGCGCATAGTTGTCGGTGATCGCAGTGAGCAGGGCCGGCAATTTGCTGGCTTGATGCGCGAAGGGGCTGTGCGTCAGGACGTCCCTGTGCTGCTGACGGGTTCCACCGAAGCGGAAGCGATCAAGCTGTTTGCCAATACTTACCTTGCCATGCGGGTGGCTTACTTCAATGAGCTCGACACTTTTGCCGAGACGCATGAACTGGATCCGCGCCAGATCATCCAGGGTGTGGGCCTGGATCCACGCGTCGGGGATCACTACAACAACCCATCGTTTGGCTATGGGGGGTATTGCCTGCCCAAGGATACGCGCCAGCTGCTGGCGAACTACGACAACGTTCCCAGTACGCTGATCCGCGCCATCGTCGACGCCAACAGTACCCGCCAGGATTTCATTGCGGAATCCATACTGAAAAAGCGGCCCCGGGTGGTGGGCATCCACCGCCTGGTGATGAAGGCCAGCTCCGACAACTTCCGCAGCTCGGCGGTGCAAGGGGTGATGAAGCGCATCAAGGCGCGCGGCGTGGAAGTCGTCGTTTACGAGCCGGTTCTACAGGCGCCGGAGTTCTTTCGTTCACGCGTAATGCGCGACCTTGATGAATTCAAGCAAGTCAGCGACGTGATCGTCGCCAACCGTGTCAGCCCGGATCTACAGGACGTAATACACAAAGTGTATACGCGCGATCTGTTCGGGCAGGATTGAGCCTCAGGCGGGCGCTTTGCTGCGCAGTCAGTCTTCCTTTCTGAGGTGAGGGAAAAGAATGACGTCGCGGATGCTGGGGCTGTCCGTCAGCAGCATGACCAGCCGGTCTATGCCTATGCCGCAGCCGCCCGTGGGGGGCATGCCGTATTCCAGTGCGCGGATGTAGTCGGCGTCGTAAAACATGGCTTCTTCGTCGCCGGCATCCTTGGCTTCCACCTGTTGCAAGAAGCGGGCGGCCTGGTCTTCCGGGTCGTTCAGCTCTGAGAAGCCATTGGCGATTTCACGGCCTGTGATGAAAAGCTCGAAGCGTTCGGTGATTTCCGGATTGGTATCCGAGGCGCGTGCCAGCGGTGAGACCTCGACCGGGTAATCGATGATGTAGGTGGGGTTCCACAGTTTGGCTTCGGCTGTTTCTTCGAAGAGCGCAAGCTGCAGGGCGCCCAGGCCGGCGCGTGACAAAACCGGGCCGCTGACATCGGCACCCAGACGGCGCAGTTCTTCAAGCAGAAAGCTGGTGTCATGCAACTGCTCATTGGTATACGCCGGCGCATACTTCATGATGGCCTGGACTATGGTGAGGCGATCAAAGGGCTGGCTCAGATCCAGTGGCTGCCCCTGGTATTCGAGCACAGCGCTGCCGGTGGCGGCGATGGCGGCTTCGCGGATCAAGGTTTCCGTGAAGTCCATGAGCCAGCGATAGTCGGTATACGCGGCGTAGAACTCCATCATGGTGAACTCGGGGTTGTGCCTGGGGCTCACGCCTTCGTTACGGAAGTTGCGATTGACTTCGAAGACACGTTCAAAGCCGCCTACGATCAGCCGCTTCAGATAGAGTTCGGGCGCGATACGCAGGTACATTTCCATGTCCAGCGCATTGTGATGGGTGACAAAGGGCCGCGCCGCCGCGCCTCCGGGGATAGGGTGCAACATGGGGGTTTCGACTTCCAGGAAGCCGGTGGCCAGCATGTGTTCGCGTATGCTGCCTATGGTTTTGCTACGGGCCACGAAAGTGCGCCGGGTGTCGTCGGTCATGATGAGATCGACGTAGCGCTGGCGGTAGCGCAGTTCCTGGTCGGCAACGCCATGGAACTTATCGGGCAGGGGGCGCAGCGATTTGGATATCAAACGGATGACGGTGGCGTGTACGGAAAGTTCGCCCTTGTTGGTCTTGAAAACCGTGCCCTCAACCGCCAGGAAATCACCGATATCCCAGCCCTTGAAGGCTGCGTAGCGGTCTTCGCCCACGGT
The DNA here is from genome assembly GCA_041678385.1 of Burkholderiaceae bacterium. Lineage (GTDB taxonomy): Bacteria > Pseudomonadota > Gammaproteobacteria > Burkholderiales > Burkholderiaceae_B > Yanghanlia. The sequence continues at coordinate 2,577 of JBAYOJ010000166.1, forward strand.
GTTGCGGTCCAGAAAAACCTGTATGCGCCCCGAGCCATCCTGCAAAGTGGCGAAACTGGCCTTGCCCATCACCCGTTTGAGCATCATGCGCCCGGCAACTTTCACGCGCTTGCCCAGTTGCTCAAGTTCGTCTTTTTCGAGGTTGCCGTAGGCGGCGTGAAGTTCGGCGGCCTTGCTGTCGGGCTGGAAATCATTGGGGTAGGCAATGCCGTCAGCGCGCAATCGGGCCAGCTTGCCACGGCGTTCCGCGATCAGGCGATTCTCGTCGGAAGCAAGCGGGGTGGGCGTCGGTTCGTTCATGTTGGAAAAATCAATCGTAGTTGCGTACGTCATCCAGCAATTCGCGCCCGAAGGCGTCGCTTGCTACATGACGGAGTATCTTCTGGGCGACCGCGTCCGGGCTGGAAAGCTGCCCTTTCTGGTGCAGTTGCAGGAAACGGTCGAGTTCGGGAAAGTCTTGGTTGTTGCGGCTGCGAATGTGTTCCTGCATGGGTGTATCCACCACCCCCGGTGCCAGCGACGCCACGCGCAGACCGGGATTTTCTTCCGCCAGCACGCGCGTGTAGAGATCCATGGCCGCCTTGGTTGCGCAATAAACGCCCCAGCCACGGGTTGGCTGGCGGCCAGCGCCGGACGACACATTGACGATGCGCCGGTCGGCCTGCTGCGGCACGGAACGCAGGAAGGCGGCCGTCAACACCATGGTTGCCGTGACATTGAGGTTGAAGGCCTGTTCAATGGCAGAGGCGTCGAACAGGCCGCTGGCCAGGCTTACCGGGTCTACCGTCCCAGCGTTGTTGATCAGCAGATAGCGTGATGCGCCATCCGGCAGGGCGGCGCTCAGCAAGCCGGCAGCCGCTTCGATGGACGAAGGCTGCGATAGATCGGCCTGCAGTTGTTGCACCCGCGAACCATGCTGGGCGGCAATGGCATCAAGTTCAGCATTGCTGTTGCGGGAAAGCGTAATGACGGTGGCGCCCGAAGCCAGCAGTTCACTGGCCAGAGCAAAGCCCAGGCCACGGCTTGCACCGCTGATCACGGCAATGGTGGTGGATTCCATGAGGTCAGACTCCTTGTTTGAGGCTGGCGGTGATGAATGGGTCCAGGTCACCGTCCAGCACTTTCTGGGTGTTGGATATTTCCACATTGGTGCGCAGATCTTTGATGCGGCTTTGATCCAGCACGTAGGAACGGATCTGGTGGCCCCAGCCGACATCGGTCTTGGAGTCCTCCAGCTTTTGTTGCTCGGCCATGCGTTCCCGCAGTTCGAGCTCGTAGAGCCGGGATTTCAGCATTTGCATGGCTTCGGCCCGGTTGCGGTGCTGAGAACGATCGTTCTGGCATTGCACCACTATGCCCGAGGGCATGTGGGTAATACGCACGGCGGAATCGGTCTTGTTGATGTGCTGGCCGCCCGCGCCGCTGGCACGGTAGGTGTCGATACGCAAGTCGGCAGGGTTGACATCGATTTCGATGGAATCGTCGACTTCGGGATAGACGAACACGCTGGCGAAGGACGTATGGCGCCCGTTGGCGGAATCAAAAGGGCTCTTGCGCACCAGGCGATGCACGCCGGTTTCAGTGCGCAGATGGCCATAGGCGTATTCGCCTGTGACCCTGATGGTGGCTGACTTGATGCCGGCGACTTCGCCTTCGGATTCTTCCAGGACTTCAGTCCGGAAATCCTTGTGCTCGCAATAGCGCAGATACTGGCGCAACAGCATGGATGCCCAGTCCTGGGCCTCGGTACCCCCTGCGCCCGCCTGAATATCCATGAAACAATTCATGGGGTCGGCGGCGTTGGAGAACATGCGTCGGAATTCCAGCGCTTCGAGCTGTTCACCGATAGTGTCGACGTCGGCTTCGATGGCCTGCAGGACGTCGTCATCGGCGTCATCGGCGGCCAGTTCGAAGAGCTCTTGCGCGTCGTGTATACCCTGAGCGATGCGGCTTAGCGCATCAACCACGTTTTCGAGTGCTTTCTTTTCGCGGCCGAGGTCCTGGGCGTGTTTGGGATCATTCCAGACGTCAGGGCTCTCGAGTTCGGCATTGACTACATGAAGACGTTCTGCCTTGGCATCGTAGTCAAAGATACCTCCGTAAGGAGGACTGGCGCTCGTCGTAGTCGTCGATACGGGCGGCAATCTGATTTTGGCGTTCTGCTTCCATGGTCTTTCCGTAAATGTGAACCGGTCATTGTAACCCCTGACTCCCGGGATGACATGGAAGCGGCGGCGTTCAGCTGCCCAATTGCGGCAGGGTCACGGAAGGCATGGCGGCGGATAATGGCCCCCTGTGTCGGGCTGAGTACTCGTGGGGAAACGCCCTCTGATCCACCAAGCTTTGGTCCGTGCCGGCGGACTCAAGGCTTGCATCATGCTCGGCGGTATCCGAGTTGGTCAGCCGGAATTGGGCAATCAGGGCGGCCAATCCGTCAGCCTGGTCTTCCTGATCGTGGGTTGCCTGGGTTGCCAGCTCAATGTGCCTGATTGTCTCACCGGTGAGCCCATCAAGTTCGGCGACGGCCCGGCTGACTTGCGCAATGCCGATAGCCTGTTCGCGTGAGGCATCGGAAATATCGGTTACAAGCCGGCGCGCCTGTTCCACACTTTCGCGAATCTCGTGCATGGCTTCAACGGTCCTGTCCACCAACGAGGCACTGTCGTCCATGTTTCTCACTGAGGTTTTGATCAGCGTTGCGATTTCCCGGGCAGCCTCTGCCGTTTTGTGCGAGAGTGTACCCACTTCGGTGGCGACCACGGCAAATCCTTTGCCGTGCTGACCGGCGCGGGCGGCTTCGACAGCAGCGTTCAGTGCCAGGATATTGGTCTGGAAGGCAATTGAGTCGATCAGGCTGGTGATTTCCGCAATGGTGCGGGAACTGTCACGCAGGGCCTGCATGGTGGCCAGCGCCGATTGCGCAACGCCGTGGCCGCGATCGGCCGACTCAGAGGCATTGCGCACCAGGTCGCGGGCCATGGTGGCGCCTTCGGCGTTGTTCTGGACGGTGACGGCGAGCTCTTCCATGGCGCTGGCTGTCTGTTGCAGGTGGCGCGCCTGTTCGTCGCTGCGCTGGTTCAGCACCCGATTGCCTTGCGCCGTTTCGTGTGCGGTATGGGCAATTTGGTCGGCGCGATGGCGGACCTCTCCCACGGTGCGGGCCAGGGCGGCACCAATACCGTTCAATGCCAGCAGCAGTTTGCCGAGTTCGTCGTGCCGCTGTACCTCGACCCGGGCGGCCAGATCGCCGTTGGCCAAGCGTTCAGCCAGGGCGACGCCCGTGTCCAGTGGCTTCTTGATGCTTCGATAAAGCGTGCGCAGGGCCAATGCGCTGCCAAGGAACAGGATGAGCATGGCGGCAAGCGCAATGCCGCCATCCCTCTGTATGTCGGTGCTGGCCTTCTGTACTTCTTCGCTATGGCGTTGGGCCTGCATGTGGTCGAAGCTATCGATATCCCCAGCAATGGCGGCAGCCGCATCGGTGTATTGCTGGCCGAAGATCAGGACTTTCGCCATCAGGCTGTTGGGCAGGGCCACACGTATGCCGCCCTTACCGTCGTCAAACTGACCGCTGGCAGTCTGTATGGCTTCTCGCTCCACTTTCATCAGGTCCACATGAGCAGCGTGAGCCGACTCCAGTTTTGCCATTTCCTCTGGCGTGAAACCGGCTGTGCGGAATTGTTCCAGCATGGCTTGCTGCTGTTTGGCCGCGTCGCCGTTAGCACCGTTGAGAATGGCAACGTGCTGGTCA
>JBAYOJ010000167.1:0-6266 GCA_041678385.1 Burkholderiaceae bacterium
CGCCTGCCTGGGCAACGGCATGTTCGGCGGCCTCGGCCATGTCGGGGCTGCCCGAGAACACCAGCAGCTCGTCTTCGCAGCCCGACAGGTCGAGTGACGCGACGGTGACATTGCCGCCTTGCTTGATGACGAACTGGTGGCTGGCTTCGCCCAGCTGGCGGATCAGTTCGAATTCGGCAGGGGTCAGGCCAAAGCCTTCGATGTAGTCGCGGGCTTTGGCTTGCGGATTGGGCAGAAAAATCAGGGTGGCGGCCTGCTGGATCAGTGAGGGCCCCACCGGGTTGCCCAGAATCGCGCCCGGCTCCTGGGTGGCGAAGGCCAGAACGCCGTTCTTCTTGCGAATCGTGCGGCTTGCATCCTGCATGTCCTCCTGAAAGTGGGCATCTTTCAGCGGGTGCTGGCATTCATCGAACAGATTGATGATGCGCCGCCCGTCGTGCAGGGCGTTGATGCGGTGACGCAGGTACAGGGTGGCTGCCCCGCGCACATCGCCATCGTCCAGTAGTTCGGTCAGATCAAAGCCGAGAATGGCGGCATCAATCGCGTCTGTCTCCAGGGTCAGTGCATCGCGCGGGTTGTCGAACACCCAGCCGTATTCCCCGCCCTGGCACCAGGGCAGAAGGCGCGCATGCACACTGTTGGTGTTGCCGGCGGTGTAGGGGTTGGGTAGCAGGGTGGTCAGCATCGAGAGGCTGCGACTGTGCAGATCAATGCCGGTGGTCATCTGCTCGACCGCCCGGGTGATTTCACCGTGCTGGGCGGTGTTCAGCGGATCGCCGCGCCGTTCGGCCAGATACACCACCAGGCGCCGCATGAAGGCGACGTTGCCTTTGGTAGGTGGCATCTGGAACGGATTCCAGCCGGTGGGCTCGCCCAGACGCAGCTTGAAATAGCGCCCGCCCAGGGCCATGACCAGCACCTGCATACCCTGGTCTTTGTCCCACACCACGCAGGTGGCATTGAATTTCTGGGCCTGGGTCAGCAGCATGCCCTGCAGCACGGTTTTGCCGGTGCCGGTCATGCCGATCAGCATGGTGTTGCCCGGCCTACGCTTGCCCAGTTCATCTACGTCGTCAGTCGAGGCGTGAAAGTTGAAGAAAAACGGGCTTCCGGTGCGGGTCTTGAGCATGGTCACCGCCGGCCCCCAGGGGTTGCCCGCCGGCTTGCCTGTCATCTGGTTGTGCAGGCTGGACAGACACAGCAGGTTGTACGAGGTGATGGGCACCGGGCGCGGGCGCCAGGACCAGTTCCCGGGCAATTGCGCCCAGAACCCGGCTTCCAGAGCTCGTTCCAATGGTTTGGCCACCAGGGCCACTTCGGCCAGCGTACTGATGGTGTTGGCCATGCTCTGGCGCACCGAATTCGCGTCATGGCCGAACAACAGCAAAGTGGCATGGTGATCACCCAGCCCCAGGCGCCCCGAGGTCAGGTCGTCCATGGCCTCATCCAGTTGGGCCAGCTGGCTGTGGGCTGCGTCGTTGGAGTCTGCCAGCAGCTTGCGATGCTTGCGCACCAGCCCCTTGGCAGCGGCACCGGTGAAACTGCCCCAGGATTGGGTCAGCACGAACTCGCAGGGCTGGTCCAGCAGTACATCCAGATGGCCGGGCCGGGTTTGTTCCGGGTAGTCGCGCAGCTCGATCATGCCGAACAGGCGTGAACCGGTGACACTGCGCAGTTCGCCCAACTCGCCATAGCGCGAGAATACCGGGCGGGCCATGCTCAGACTGGTACCCAGACGGTCGCGGGTAATCGGTACCGGGTGATGGCTGCCGTTGCACAGCAGCCCCAGGAACTCGGCGGTTTCGCTGAAAGCGTAGCCGTTGCGGTTCACGATGCCCAGCACCGCCGGGTCGTAGCGGCTCAGCGCGGCGGTCATGGCCCTCAGCAGGTTCTGTAAACGGTCAATCGATTCGGCCTGCCATTGGGCAAGCCGGCTGGCGTCTGCCTTCTCCAGGCTGGCAAAGGTGCCCATGACAGGATCGGCCACCGGGTGCACCAGCACACTCAGGTACAAATCGTTCACCATCAGCCCGTTGGCGTCGAATGTGGCGCGGTAGGCATGGTCGAACTGAGCGGCAAAGGGCTGGGCGAAGCGGCTTTGCGGGTATTCGGTGACGCGGCGCCGGACGATGTGTGAGTACAGTCCCACAGTGCCCAGCGGCAAGCCGCGCAGCACGTTGTGCAGGGCTTCAATCCATTCGTGGCGTTCCTGCGCGCTATGGGCATCGGGCGAGCGCCCGGCCACGCGGATGACGGCCAGGTATTCCAGGTTGTCGCAGGCAATGATCTGGTGGGTGACGTGATGGGAATAGGGCAGGTAACGGGCAGTAAGCCGTTCCGGCCCCAAAGCGGGTGCGCAAGTCATTGGTCGTTGTCTCCGGTGCGGCGTTGCAGCCAGGGGCGTTGCGGCGGGTAGGCACTCGGGGCGTAGCTCGACCCGTTCCAGAACGCCTTGTTGCGGTTGCGTGTGCGGGTTTTAAGCTCCAGCCACAGCACATCGAATGCTTTGTCGTCGTGGCGGGTCAGTACGGCAATGGTGGGTAGCACCACCACCAGCAGGCCCCACCAGGCCAGGCCGGCCAGCATGGCAATGAAGGCCACGGCAAGAAAGGCGCCGAACAGCAAGGTAGTGGGTACGCCCAGGAATGTCGGCTTGCGCCCCAGTCCCTTGAATACGGGGTAAGCCGTGGGGGTGTGTGGCTCGGTGGACATGGCTTATTTCCAGAGCAGAACCACGATTTCGCCGATGGAGCCGGCGATGACCAGGCCTATCAGCCAGCGCACCATGTCGTCTTTGCGAATGATCTCGGCCATGTACAGCACCACAATGATCAGACCAATGATGACGGCTGCAATCGGCAGAATCAGTTCCAGGTTGTCTTTGATCAGCTGCAGGGTGGACTGCGCTTTGGCCAGCCCGCCGGAGGCCGCCATGGCTGGCGAGGAAAGCAGGGCCAGGGCAGCGGCGGTGCTCATGCGTTGGGCGTGTCGTTGGGCAAGGTTGGCAAGGCGTGTGTGAAGTGAGGGCATAGCAGGGCTCCAGGCGCCAGGGCACAAGGCCGGGCACCGCAGGGTTGGATATGGGAAAGTGGGTGAAACGTGAAAGGTGTGGCGACGGTGCCAGCGTCAGGGCGGCGGCGCCGGCGATGCGGGCTTTTGGGGGCCGGATGGCTCGGCCGGCAGCGAAAAGCCATCGGGCGCGGGGTTGCTGATGAAGCCATCCCGGTCGCCACGTGGTGCAGGTTCCGGTTTGCTATCCGGCGTGGGCTGCGCATTGTCAGCAGGGGCGTTGGCTGCAAGCGGCGTGGCTCGCAGGGCAGGAATCTTGATACTGGCCTGTGCCAGCACCTTGCCCACGTAGCCGTTTTGAAACCCACGCTCGAAATTGCCGGTGTTGTAGCAGGACAGCGCTGCCTGTAGCGCCAGTTGCTGCGTCTGATGGCGTTTGACGGCACGCGAATAACAGTCCGTCAGCACGGTTTGGGCCGCCTGCAGGTTGGTGCAGGGCTCAAACACTGTCTCGGCGGTCAGCTTCAGCCATCCCCAGTTGCGTACGTTGATCTGGCCGAGGCCGGCATCGAAATCCACGCCTTGGGCCATCAGGGTTCTGGCCAGTGCAACAGCCTCTTCGCGTGAGCGAGGCTGTCGTTCGAGGCGGGTGCCACTGTTCACACCAATGGCGTAGGGCTGGCGGCGCGATTCGTGTTTCACCAGCGCATCCAGGGTGACGGGATGAACGTTCGGCGCACAGGCCATGGCCAGCGCGGCCAGCTCGCCGATCATGGTGGGTCTCCTGGCGGTTGTCGGGTATGGGCGTCAGTTGCCATGACTCATTCCCAGTGGGCTTCGGGGGTCATTCCATGAATACGTCCAGCCGCTGGCCCACTGGCCACCGTGTTTGGCGTGCCAGCGCGCCTGCTCGGTGCTGAAGTCTTTGGCTTTTACCCAGTAGCCGCCTTTTAGCGGTTCGCCTACGTACTTGACGCTCAGATCGTAGGTCCAGGCGTGGTCGTTGTAGCTGACGCAGTAGCCGGGCAAGGTGCTCTGGTTCACGGTGGCAATCGGGTGGACATCATAGGTAGTGATTTCGCCGGCATCGCCGCCCGCGCTTGCCGTCTTGCGGTACCGGTAAGCGGTTGCGGCAAAGGCGCTGTTCAGGCTTTGCGGGTCGCATTTGCCGGCCCCGTGGGCGATGGCATCGATGCGGGCAGGCATGCCCGGGGCATCGGCGGCCGGGCACATGCCCAGGAACACCCAGCGCGCTGCCACCGTGGCGTCCCAGTCCAGGCCGTACTTGTTGAATATCTGGATGCCGAAGTAATGGTTTAGCGAGGGTGCGCATTCTCCCGGCTGCAGGCTGCTGGACAGACATAGAATCGCCTGGCATGCCAGGCCGGGCAGACCGTCAAGCGTCTGGTTTGATGGGGTTACGGGCGATTTGGCCAGGGCAGTGCCGCACGCGCAGGCGAGCGCCACCGCACCGAGCATGAAAGATCGGTGAGTCATGGGGAAAACTCCGGGGGAATGGGGTCAGGCGGGGAGGGATTCGATACCCAGGCGCTTCATGGCGGCATGGGCGATAGCGATCTGTTCGGGGCGGGCGTGGGCGCGAGCCAGCAGGGCTGATTCCACGGCGGCCGCATGGGCTTGGGAAATCTGGTCCAGCCGGTTCACCGCCTGGCGTAGCAGGGTCAGTTCTTCGGCCAGGGCATCGGCGGCGGCCAGTCGGCGCCGGATGTAGTTCGACAGGTTCTGGCCGGACACCGCCGCTGCTTCGGACAGCGTGCGGTACTGGTTGCGTGAAAGCCGAACCCGTACGAGTTCGGAAAGGGGCTCATCCATGCTGGATTCCTTCGGGGGGTCAGGCAGGAAGGCCTGGCCGTTGTCCCCGAGGCGTGCCAGACCGGGAATATCCGGAGTCGATTCCGCCTGTATCCAGGCGCTGCGTTCCGGAGGGGTCGCGCGGCTGATGTTCAGCCAGTGAGTTAGGCAGTGAATGGGCGATGCGGCTGGCATCGTTGTTGTAATAGGTGTCCCTGAGCAGCTTCAGGTCTTTGGTGCCGATGGCATGCGAGAGCGCGATCACGTCGATGAATCTGGCAAGCCGGGTTGCGGCCTCGTGTTTCAGGTCATGAAAATGCAGATCCTCGACACCGGACCGGTCGCGGGCTTTACGCCAGAGGGCGTCACGCTGGCTGTCTGTCATTCCTACTATGTAGGGCGGCATTGAGAAGTTTTCCTGCGACTGTTGGTCCTTGGGCATGCTTTCCAGCAACTGGTCCAGCAATTCGATGGCGCGGTTGGTCAGGGGCACCCAACGTGATGCCTGGATGGTGCCGTTCTTTGACCCTTTGCGGCCTCCGCGTTCAAGGGCGTGAACGTAGAGTGTGCGTGCGTGCCGGTCGTAGTCTTTGGGCCGGATCCGCAGAATCTCGCCAGATCGCAGCGCGGTTTCCATGGCAAGAAAGAAGCAGGCTCCAACGCGGGCCGATTTGGTCACCAGCTCGGGGTCCTCGTTGTAACCAGTGGCGATGGAAATGGCCTCGATTTCCTTGGGTGTCAGCAGGGGCCGGTTTCGGCGAACGCCTGCAGGCGGCTTCATGGCTTCTTTGCAAGGGCTGGCTTGCAGCCATTTGCGTACCTGTACGCCGTGTGTAAACACACTGCGCCACAGATTCATTTCGCGGTTGACGGTGCCGGGCACAACTTGCTTCAGGCGTGCGGTGATCCATTCGTTGATGTGGTGGGGCGTAACCTCGTGTAGATTGACTTTGGCCAGGGGGTAGGTGCAGAAGCTCATCAGCCGTAATTTGTTCCACTTGCCCGAGTCGGTCATTTCGGCCCGAGGCAGGTAGTCCAGGATAAGGTCTTCAACAGTACGTACTTTTGCATTGCTGACCGTTCCCAACTGCTTTTGACGTTCAATATTGGTCGCCCAGGCGCGAGCTTCAGTCATGGTATCAAAGGTGGCCGAGCGCTTGCCATCCGGGAACTTGACGATTGCCCGGATCGAATTTCCACGTTTTTCAAAAGATGCCATCAGTGTTCTCCGTAATTGGGGAAAATTATGGGGAACAACTTGGGGAATGGATAGCGGCGTAGCCAGGGAAAAGTGGGGAAAACCGGTGTAAATGTTCCCCGTGGTTATAGGTTCAGAACCAACAAAAAACCCCTGAAAATCAATGACTTACAGGGGTTTCATGCGTGTGGTTCTGGTGCCCGGGGCCGGAATCGAACCGGCACGCCTTGCGGCGGGGGATTTTGAG
>JBAYOJ010000168.1:0-6222 GCA_041678385.1 Burkholderiaceae bacterium
CATGCCCTGAACCTGGCAGACGGCGGCGAACAAGCGTTCCAGTTCATGCGCCAGCGTGCCGTCTATCTGGCCCAGTTCCATATCGAAGGCATCTGGTGTTATTGCGTTGAACATGGGTGCGAGGGCATCTGGCCTGCACCAGAACATGGAGCCAGCGAAGAAATGCAGCTTCTTGAAGTCGTCGGCCGAAACGCCGAGTTCGGCGGCCAGTTCACGCAGATTGTCGGGGCGGCTTGCTGGGTAACCCCAGTAACGCGTGTAATTCAGCCAGTGGCCATGAGGGCCGACTAACCCGAGTTTCTCGTTGTCGGCAAAGGCCTGCAGAATCTTTTGTACGTTTTCCGGGGAACCCAGCAGCTGATCCAGGAAGCTGTGCCGCCAGCGGTCGCCATCGGCGCGATGCAGCGAGCGCTTGGCGTGCAGCTTGCAGACCTGCCGATACCCCAGGGGCTGAATGTGCTTGAGGATGGTCAGGAAAGGGGCGACATCGCGGCCGCGATTCGGGAACGGCACTAGCAGTGCGCCCGGTACATCGGCAAGCACCTGGTCGTAATCGCTGGGTTGGGCGGTATCGGGAATGGATACGTACAGATCGTAAGCGCCGTTCAAATGCGCCAGGCCGGCACGGATCTCGGGCCAGAGTTCGGGATAAAACAGGTGCAGAATGACGGCGGTGTCATGCTGGCGACTGGCCTGCGCGAGCACGGCTTCGGCAGCCGCATGCAGGCTGGCCTGCGGCTGGGGATAGTGAGCCAGCGTCTGCTGTGTGGCTTGCAGGTAGGCATAGCCATAACGACGGTCCGGTTCCAGATAGGCGCCTTCGGCCCACTCGTTCCAGGCATTGATGAACACCAGTTTCTGGTCCGGGTTGTCGCGCTTGTCGGTTTGATCGCAAATGCCGCCCAGCCAGCGCAGGTAGAGTTCCGGTGAGGCGTTGTGGAATACATGGCCGCGTTCCGGCTTGCGGGCTTCGTTATCCCAGGCCGGGAATACGCTGCGGTACAGGACATAGTCTTCCGGCATGTCTTTCGCCAACTGCGACTCGACCACATGCGAATATTCATAGACGTTACCCCGGAAGTCGGGGTTGACGAATTCTATGTTGCGGTTTTGGCGGCCGATGAGCACGCCGTGCGGCGGAAACTCGACTGCGGCATCGAAGCCGTAGGGATGGGGGTCGCCAATGCCAAAGCTTTGGGCCACCACCAGGTGCAGCTCCCCTATGCCTTGTTCCCGGCAATAGTTGCGCCATACTTCAACGGTTTTGCGCGGATCGGGCAGCAGGTTGATGCGGTATACGATCAGCAGCGGCTTGCCGTCGACGCGCAGATAGCGCGGGTCGCGCAGCAGTGGGGCGACATCTTCAATGAACTCGATATCGTCTTGCGGCTCATGGCGCTGCGCCATGAGGACGTCCTGTTCCTGGCCATCCCAGCGGCGCGTCCAGTTTTCATTGGCCCAGCAGATGCAGAACGGGAAGTCGATGTTGGGGTTGGCGACATACTGATCCAGGGGCAGTTCCAGCAGGCGCCGCCGCCCGGTGAACCAGTAATAGTGAAAACAGAAAGCTGCCAGGCCGTACTGGCGCGCCAGTTCAACCTGGCGTTCCTGGATCTGCGGCAGACGCAGATCATAGAAGCCCAGCTCACCGGGCAGGCGTGGCTGATAATGGCCTACGAACTGGGGGACAGCCTTGCTGACGTTGGTCCATTCAGTAAAGCCCTTGCCCCACCATTCGTCATTTTCAGGAAAAGGGTGAAATTGGGGCAGATAAAAAGCGATGGCCCGCAGCCGCGACGATTCCGTCAGATGGTGGCTAGAGATTGCCACATGCTCTTTGCTTGGCTGTGACGCGCTGGCAATCAGCTGTGTATACAGTGCGTCTACGTTCCCGCGCCGGCCCTGCACAGGGGCAGGGGCCTGGGGCAACTGGTCAATGTAATGGATCAGCGGATGGATCTGGTGCTCTATCAGGCTTGGATGCTGTTGCAGCCAGGCAATGGTGTCAAAGTGGGGGGAAGGGTCGCGACCTTCATAACCCCCGTAGCGAGCATAATGTTCCAGAGCGTCCTGCCCACTATGGCGGACGTCAGGGTTCTGATCCAGGTACCAGTCGGCATCGAACAGGCCGCTGGCAAGAATGCGCTGCTTGTCGTTGTCTTTCTCGCGCCGCTCGGCGAAATAGCGTGTATACCGCTGTGTCAGTGCACGAAGCAGCCAATTTCGCTGTTTGCTGCGATGGGCAAAAATGGCGTATTGCTTGATGATGTGCCGCTTCTGTTCTTCCAGTGCTTCCAGCGTGGCTGTGGCATCGATATCGGGTTGAACGACGGCTGTCTGGGGGGCTGTAGCTTCGGCCTGAAGGGGCTCGGGCGACGCGGCGACGGGTTTCTGCTCGGCAATGTGCTGCGCTTCGCTCATAAGGAACGACCTATTGTGGTGCTTTCGTGAAGAGTGGGGCGGGTGGGACCTGCGATTGCGCATGATCCGGGCGGTGTGTCCGGCACGACACCAGACGGCTAGGAAGTATACACCGCAGGGTGTTTAGAGGGTCTTTCAGTTCCCTTCACACTGTCAGGGATAAGTAGGGTCTCACGCCTCGCCTCTGCTACGCTCGAATAGTCTACGAGGCCGCCCCGGTGCCGCCGCTGGCGCAAGAGGGGTGCATTTCCTGTAGGGAATACGGCCCGTGTTTACGGAATCGTTTGTTCATTTGCTGTTACCGGAGGAATCATGCTGGTTAGTGCAACACTGCCCCTGGCTCGTGCCCGTCTGGTCACCCTGGCCGTAGAAGCACCGGTCATAGAAGCGGCGAAACTCCTGGGCGCGCCGGATACCCATCTGCTGGTCGTATGCAATCAGGGCGGTGCCATGACCGGCGTACTGACCAAAGCGGATATCGTCAAGCAGATCAGCCATTGCACAGGCTGCAGTTGTACCGAAGGCGTCGCCGGCATCATGACCACAGACGTTGTGGCCTGCCAGCCCGAAGACAGCTTGCGGGATGTCTGGGATCTCATGCAGGGCAAGGCGCTGAAACAAATCCCTATCCGCGACGGTCAATCACGGCCGGTGGGCGTGCTCTACGCCAACGACGCCCTGCAGTGGCTATGGAAGGAAGCCGAACACAAAGAAGAACTGCTGCGCGACTATGTGATGGGTACGGGCTATCGTTAATGATGCTCTGAATAATTCACTACGCCGCCTGCATCCCCGGAATCGGGCAGTCTGCGGCGTTGCGTATGCTCGCGAGGGGTTATCACTGCGTTTTGCGCCTTGCATTCCATCCCGCTCCTAGGCGTAGACTGAGCTTTCGAATTGTTCCGGGCATCTTCAGGCCTGTTCACACTGTATTCTTCCCTGACTTTGTTCTATGGTTGTTCGATTGATGCCTGCCTATCAGTTTGGCCAGGCATCGGCGGAAACCAACTTTGGGAAGCACAATGGAATGAGTCAGGCATTACAACCCTTTGAGCTCTACGCATTAAGATATGGCCGGCATCGCAATCGTTCGGCCTCAGAAAACTATCTGGGGGGCGCAGACTTCCATGATTCGGATTCCGACCTTGACTACTATGTCTGGGTTGCGCGTCGGAGCGAAGAAATCTATCTGGTCGATACCGGCTTCGACGAAGCTGCTGCCAAGAAACGCGGGCGTGAACTGCTGATCCCCGTTGAGTCGGCGCTTGAATTGATAGGCATCCAGCCTCGACAGATACGCAATGTGATCATTACCCACCTGCACTACGACCATGCCGGCACCATGGCAAATTTCCCTGACGCCATCTTCCATGTGCAGGACAAGGAAGCGGCCTACGTAACGGGTCGCCATATGTGCCACTCAGTATTGCGGCAACCTTTCGATGTCGATGACATCGTCAATTACGTCAGAATCCTCTATCAGGAAAGAATCCGTTTTCATAGCGGCGATTCTGAAATCGCGCCGGGGCTGTCAGTACACTGGGTGGGCGGCCATACGGACGGCCTGCAGGTCGTCCGTGTATGGACACAGCGAGGTTGGGTGGTCCTCGCGTCCGATGCTTCCCATCTTTATGGCAATATGGAACGCAAACACCCTTTCCCCTTGGTCTTTCACGTCGGCGACATGCTGGAAGGGTACACGCGCGTACATCAACTGGCGGAATCCCCGCAGCACATCGTCCCCGGTCACGACCCCGACGTCATGCGCCGCTACCCGGCGCCTGATGATAAAGGGCAAGGGTACGTTGTTCGTTTGGATGTCGACCCGTTGGGTTGACTTCGATACATATAGTCTCAATTTCAGCTTGATTTGCGTCAAATTCCGACGTAAATCATAGCGTTATCCGTATATAATAAGACGGATGTTTCAAAAAATTGAGCTATGACCCTAGAAAATAAAACCAATCTGGTTAGCGCGCTGGCCCGCGGCATTGGAATACTACGCTGTTTCACCCCTCTGTCGCGAGAACTCAGCGGCAGGGAGCTCATGGAACTCACGGGCCTTCCCAAGCCGACCCTTTTCCGCCTGCTCGATACGCTTTGCGAGTTGGGCCTGCTTCGCTATTCCGAACGGATTTCCAAATACCTTCCGGGTATCGTACTGCTGAATATGGCGGCCCCCGTTCTGGCACGCATGACCATACGCCAGCTGGCACGGCCGTTCATGGAAGATCTTGCCCATCATATCAATGGGCAGATTCAGTTGTCGGTGGGCAGCGGGCTGAATCTGGTCTATGCCGAGCTGGCGCAAGGCAGGCAAAGCCAGGTCTTCAGGCCGGAAATCGGCATGAGGGTTTCTTTGTCGCGCACCGCTACCGGGCGGGCCTATATGTGTACATGGTCGCAGCAGGCCAGGGAAGAATTTCTTGAGCAGCTGCGCAAGCGCGATACCGAGCGGGCAACCTGGCTGGAATCCCGGCTCAGCGATGCCATGCGCGATCTGCAGGAACATGGTTTCTGCCGCAGCCACGGCGACCTGCACCGCGAGATACTGACAATCGCAGTGCCCATGAAAAAACCACTGGACGGCGAAACCTGGGTCTTTGCGGCATCAGTGCCCGTGTTCAGCGAACAGGCCAACCTATTTGAAACCGACCTCGGCCCCCGACTCAGCACCGTAGTCCGCAGCGTCGAAGCCGCCATGGGCAACATCAGCTGACAAAAAAATGGGGTCACAAAAAATGGGGTCAGACCACGATTTCTGAAGAAATCGTGGTCTGACCCCATTTTTTGTTGGGCTGACCCCATTTTTGCTTTTTGTTTAGTCCAGTACGAGGTTTTGTGCTTCTATGATTTCACGCCACATTTTTTCTTCGGCTTCTACGTAGTCAGCGAAATCTTTTTGGGTGCGGCCGCCGGGGATGCCGCCCATATTGGTCAAGTGCTGCGAGATTTCCGGCATGGCAAGCGTGGTGCGCAGGTGGTTTTGCAGGGTCTCAACTACATCGTCGGGGGTGCCGGCGGGTGCAAAGAAACCTAACCAGCCGGTTACGACGAAGTCGTTGACGCCGGCTTCGCCCATGGTGGGTACGTCGGGCAGGCTGGCGATGCGTTCGCGGCTGGTCACGGCCAGGGCGCGCAGCTTGCCGGACTGGATATGCGGCAGGGCCAGGGTCAGGTTGTCGAACATGAAATCGGTTTCGCCCGACAGCAGCGACATGGTGGCCGGGGCGGAGCCGCGATAGGGCACGTGCAGTGCTGCACCGTCGACCCGTGCTTGCAGGAGCTCGCCCGTCAGGTGGGTGGTTTGCCCGATGCCGGCGGAGGCGAAAGAGGGCGCGTCACCGCCAGCACGCATTTTCTCGACCAGATCGGATACCGTCTTGAAAGGGGATTCCGCGTTTACCACCAGAACACTTGCAAACGAGATCAGATCGGTCAGGGGAACGAAGTCGCTCGACTTATACGTAAGTTTTTTATAGGCGCTGTAGTTGATGGCGTTGGAACCGGTATTGCCCACCAGCAGGGTATGCCCGTCGGCAGGGCTGCGCATCAATGCCTGAATGCCGATGATGCCGCCGCTGCCTGGTTTGTTGTCGACAATGACGGATTGATCCAGCAATTTAGCGAGTGGCTGTGCCACCAGACGGGTGGGGTTGTCGGTCGTGCCCCCTGCCGCGCCGGGGACAATGATGGTGATGGGCCGGGTGGGCCAGTCTGCGCTTTTTTGTGCCTGGGCTGTACCGCTTGCCAGGATGAATGCGCCGGCACAGGCCAGCAGCATTCGGACTGAGCGTCCGC
>JBAYOJ010000169.1:0-6202 GCA_041678385.1 Burkholderiaceae bacterium
AAGGCGGTACCGTCGAGCAGATTCTGGTCAAGGAAGGCGATAGTGTCCAGGCCGGGCAGGTGCTGGTGCGCCTGAACCGTACCCGCGCCCTGGCCGAGCAGGGGGTGGTCAGCACCCAGTACATCATTGCCAAGACGACAGAAGCGCGGCTGCTGGCCGAGCGCGATGAACTTACCGAAGTGGAGTTCGACCCGGAACTTGAAGCACGCTTCAAGGAAGACCCGCGTTATACGCGGGCAACGGCTTCGCAGCAACGCCTGTTCCAGACGCGGCGTGACGCGCTGGAAGGCGAAATTGCCATTCTGCGCGAAAACCTGGCCGGCGCCGAACAGCAGCTTGAAGGGCTGGAGCAAGTCCAGAAGAGCCGTAAATCGCAGATTTCCTACATCAGCCGCGAACTGCGGGGGGTGCGCGAACTGGCCAAGGAAGGCTATCTGCCGCGTAACCGCATGTTCGAGCTGGAACGTGATGCGGCGCAGCTGCAGGCGGCATTGTCCAACGATGTGGTTGAAGCCGGCCGCACCCGCAACCAGATAGCCGAACTCAAGCTGCGTATTCTGCAGCGCAGCCAGGACTACCAAAAAGAAGTGCAGTCGGAACTTTCCGAGGTGCAAAAGGAAGCGTCCGCGCTGGGCGACCGCCTGGCCGCCATTGACTACACCGTACAAGAAACCGAGATCCGCGCGCCTATCAGCGGTAATGTGCAGAACCTGACTGTCCACACCGAAGGCGGGGTGATCGGCCCGGGCACACTGTTGATGGAAATCGTGCCCGCCGATGCGTCGTATCTGGTGCAGGCGCGCGTGCCGGTGCAGTCTATCGACCGTGTGTTGCCCGGGCAGGATGTAGATATCACCTTCCCCGCACTGAACCAGCGCATCATCCCGAATATCCCGGGCAAGGTGCTGACGCTTTCCACCGACCGCCTGGTCGACGAAGCCACCAACATGCCGTATTACCTGGCGCAGGTGGAAGTCACCCCGGAAGGGGCGGAAATGCTCAAGAATGAAAGCATACGCGCAGGCATGCCGGCGGCTGTACTGATACGGCTGGGTGAGCGTACCATGCTGAACTATCTGCTGAAGCCATTCATGGAACGGCTGGACAGGTCGTTCAAGGAGCGATAAACCATGCGTGCCACCCTGCTTTGCACTGTACTTGGCCTTGTGATGCTGCCGTTGCCGGCCAGCGCGCAAGCGGCTGGCGCAGGGCAGGCGGCGGCAGGGCAGGGCATCAGCAAGGGTGAGTTCGACCTGGCTTCGGCGTGGCGGGCGGCGCTGCTGAACGACCCTACCTACCAGGCGGCGATCAGCGAGCGCGAGGCCGGCCAGACCAACCGCGCCATGGGCCGCGCCGGCCTGTTGCCGCAGGTGACGGCATCGCTGGGTCGCACCCGCATGGACGGCACGCTGGAATCGCCCTCGGCAGGGGGGGCTGTCGGTACTGAAGACCTCGACTACATGGCCAAGACCAACGAGATCCGCGCCACGCAGCCAGTCTTCAACTGGAGCCGTATTGCCGAATACCGGCAAGGCCATGCGCGGGCCGACTACAGCCTGGCGGTGTTCGACACCAAGGCCAACGACACATCAGAAAGGCTGGTCAACCGCTATTTTCAGACGCTGCTGGCTTACGAAAACGTAGTGCTTGCACGCAATAACCTGCAAGCCAATGAAAAGCACATTGTGGCCGCCCAGCGCCGTTTCGACAGCGGCGAAGGCACTATTACCGACGTGCGTGAAACCAGTTCACGGCGCGATCTTTCACGGGCGGAATTGATCCGCCGGCAGGATGCATTGGTGGTGGCACGGCGTGAGCTTCAGGAAATGGTGGGCCAGTCGCCTGACCGCCTGGTGGCGCTGGCACCCAAGTTCACCCCTCGCCCCTTGACCCCGCCGGCGCTGTCCGACTGGATGGCCCTGGCCATGGTGAATAACGCCGAGATCCGCAGCAGCCAGGAAGGGCTGGTGGTGGCCGAACGCGAAATCGACCGCAGCTTTGGCGGGCATTTGCCCACGGTGGATTTTGTGGCGGCGCGTCGGGTGGTTGAACGGGAAAGCATTTCCACCCGCAATCAGGATAGCGCCACCACTTCGCTGGGCGTGCAGGTGAATCTGCCGATCTTTTCCGGTGGGCTGACCAGCGCCCAGGTCGACCAGGCACGCCATAATCGTGATCGGGCCGGCTCTGAACTGGCCGCCACGCGTGAACGCATAGCCGTTGAAGTCACCCGCCAGTACCAGGGTGTGGTCAGCGGTGTGGAACGCATACGGGCCCTGGAAGTGGCCGTCAAATCCACCGCCGACGCGCTGCATGCCGTGGAACGTGGCTATGAAGCCGGCACGCGCAGCGTGGTGGACATTCTTGATGCTCAGGAACAGGTGTACCGTTCGCAGCTGGAACTGACCCAGGCCCGCCTGGAATACGTGCTGGCGCGCCTGATGCTGGCCGCTGCGGCGGGCAGCCTGGATTCTTCCGTGGTAGACGAGGTCAATCAAGACTATTTCAAATCGCAGCCTATCGATGTGCTGCAGGCCTCGCTGCCCTTGCCGCCGGCTAACGGTTCGGCACCCCGGCTGGCTACGCGCTGAGCGCGCCCTGGCCGGGGAAACCAGCTACTTGAAGTAAACCGATAGTTCCTGCAGTAAGCCCTGAGGGTGGCTGGGGCTGGTAAGCGGGCTCAGTCTGTCTACATCGTAGGCTTCGTCGTCATGGAAAAGGGCATAGCCTGCGTCGCCGCTCATTCCGAAGGCACCTGTTCTGGACTGACAAAGGACGCCGTTGTAGGCGTTGATGCCAAAGGTGGATTCGCTATTGTCGTTGGGCGTGCCGCCGCGCTTCCAATTGGCGTTCTGCCACTCAAAGATGGCAAAGCCCTTGACCAGGGTGTCGGGGTTGGTATCCATGTAGTTACGCACGGCACTGGCCTGGCCGATGACGGCATCTATCTTGTATTCCAGGGTTCTGGTATAGCTGTAGGTGCCCAATTCGGTGATCATCAAAGGCACGCCCGGATTGAGATTGTCGTAAGCCTGCAGGATGTTGTCATGCAGGTCGTTGCCGTTCTTCAGCTTGAAGGTCTGTATCGCGTTGTAGTAGCGGTTCTGGTACAGATCGGGCGGGACGTCTTGGCGGAAGATAGCGTAAAACTTTTTTTCGTCGGCGTTGCTGATGGGGATGGTGATGTAGTGGTCGGGTGCCAGCGAATGCACAAGGTTGGCCACACGGATGGCATCCGGGATCAGGGTCGCCGCGGTCATGCCGTATTTGGGCAGGTCCAGTTCGTTGCCGACGCTGAAGGAATGCACCGCAGGGTGGATGACGCCGTTCTTTTTGGTGCTGTTGATGATCTGGGTGACGGTGTGGTTGATATTGTCCCAGGGCCGGTTGTCGCCATCCTGGCGCATGAAGTTGTAGTTGGAAATCGGGATGATTACCTTGATGCCCAGCGACTGCGCCTTGTCCAGGAAGGGGATATGCCCGTCGCCGGCCGTGGTCCACTGGGAAGACCCGCGCTGATAGTTGTAGTCATACAGGCGGATCAGGTTAATGCCGGCGTCAGCCATGGCCTGCAGGTCGTTGCGGCCGCAGCCGTCTTTTTCGCCCCAGATGGCCTGGAAGTTGGCCGCTGTCAGATCGGAATCAAAGAAGGGGCCGCTGGGGTTGCTGTTGAACTTCGCGGGAATGGCCGAATATGCCACGCCGCGCCACTGTTGCGAAAAGATGGCGAAGGGCGCGCCGCGTTCGCCGGCGTCAACAAACAGCACGGCATTCCTGAGTACGGCGTTGATGTCAGGGGTGCCGGGGCCGCGCAGGGGGACGGCGGTGAAGCTGACTTGCCGGGTGTTGCTGTCGTACACAGGGTCGCTGAGTGTCAGCGGCAGGATGTCGTAATCCCCCTGGCCCGGGTCGCCAGCCAATGAGGCATTGGGCGCTGAATCGGCAAACCGGTCAGGCCAGTAATTGATGAAATTACCTACCGTTTCGAAGTCACCGGCCCGGGACGGTGCGTGGTTCATCCAGAAGACGTCTTCATTCACATTGTCCAGCACCAGGCGGAAACCGCCCTGTTCGCCGGCAACAATGGAAGTCTGGTCCGCATACAGCGCGAAGGACGACCCTTCGGCGGGGGGCTCCAGATTATTGAGCAAGGTGAGCACAGGGACTTCAAAGTCGCTAAAACCGTTGGAATCGTCAGTGGCCTGTTCCAGGCTCAGCGTGAACCGCAGCGTGCCCGCCTGCGCGTTGTAGGCCATGTCGCGCACGGCGCCGAACCGGGCATATACGCCAGCGGCAGTACGGAACTGCAGCAATGCGTTGGGTGGGGTATCCGCATAAACCCGCTGCCAGCTTGAGTTGATGAAATCCTCGGTGTCTTCGTCGCCGGTCGAGCGCTCTGGGCGGTCGGTATACCAATCGACTTCAGGTTCCACCCTGTTCAGGGTGATGCTGTAGTCGTTGCCGCCATTGCTTGCGGCGCTGCCATTGCCTGCGGCAAGGACATAGATACGGTTGGAAATGTCGGTGGTGTCTGGCGGGCCGTCCGGGGCATTGACCAGGGCGCCGCTGCCGCTGCTGCCGCCATCGCACCCTGAAATAAGAAACGCGAGAGATGCCAATAACAAGCTGATGAATTTCATTTTCGTTTTCCTTATGGCGAAACTGAAACTTGTCTAGGGACCCTCTGATCAAGTCGAGCGGAAAGCGGGCGCTGTGGATCGGAGCGAGATACGAGGCGCAAAGCGCAGTGATAGCCGTAGCTATCGCGAGCATTTGCAACGAAGCAGATCGCCCGATTCCACAGATGCACGCGGCGCGGGGACTTGATCAGAGGGTCCTAGGAGCCTGTCGGCGCTCCAAGGCCAACAGGGCTCCTGCAATGCCCTGGCGGCTTGGATGGATGTGAGGAAAACCTGTGTCTGTGCGTTAGGGCGAGTAGGAAATTATTGCACAGGTAAATGGTTGCAGTCTTAACAATTTTGGCCCGGGCCATCGCTGTCTGCTTCATTTACATTCAACTGTCATTTCTGACAGTATCTATATGTTTCATTAAGTTTCATACTGCCGAGTGACGGATAAATCCATCCGTTGTGGAAATTTCTGAAAACAGAACTCGTATGGAGGCTTTATGAAAAAGCGTGCCGCATGGAGCGTGTTGTTGGAAGGGGGTGTGAGTGGCTTGGTGGGTTTGGGAAGCCTTGCCTTGGCGGGGGTGCTGCAAGCTGCGCCGTTGCCCGATGTGGTGATTGCAAATGCCGATGATGCCCAGGCGTTTGCCGACGATGAAGCTTTTGTCTTTGCCGGGCAGACGCTCACCGTGATGACGGGGCTGGACACGGACCGCCCATTCCGGCTTGAAAAACTTGCCCCCGTCATTGTGCAACCCGGGGTCAGCTTTGAACTGAATGGGGGGGTGTCGGCCGGGGGGCCGCCCGCCGGTGCGCCGTTGGAAAAACGCGGTGGGGGCCTGTTGGCGCTGACAGGTAAGAATGTCTACACCAGCAATACGGTGCTGCGTGAAGGCACATTGCGCGTCGGTGGCGATTCTGCCCTGGGTTCGGCGCTATACACCCTGGAGCAGCATGCGGGCACCGTGCTGCAGTTCGAGCCTGGGGCGAGGCTGGCCAACATGATACAGGTCACCGACACCCGCCCGGGCGATCTTGCGCTGGCAGGGCTGGAAGGGCGTGCCGCGTGGCGGGTTGAGTCCGGCACGGCCACCTTGAGCAACAACATCAATACGCTGGTGCCTTTGCACAAAACAGGGGAAGGCAGCCTGCGGGTGCTGGGCGCCGTACAGACGGGCCGGCCATTCTTCATTGATCAGGGCGCACTGGTTGTTGACGGCCTGGTGACGGGGCGTGTGGAGGTCGGCCCGGGCGGGCGCCTGGAAGGCGGCGGCGAGCTTGCCGCGGCCCATGTTCACGCGGGCGCTATGGTGGCGCCGGGTGGCCGCGATGAGGTGGGCACTTTGTCTTCCTGGGGCAATTTCGTTTTCGAGCCTGGCAGTCTTTACCATGTGAATGCCCACGCCGATGGCAATGCGGACCGGCTGGAACTGGTGGGCGAGGCACGGCTGGATGGCGACGTCTGGGCAGAAGCCGGGGCAGGCGAATGGCAGGCTGCAAACCGTTATCGCATTCTGACAGCCCAAGGCGGCCTGGATGACACACGCTTTGCCGGGGTGGATAGTCATCTGGCC
>JBAYOJ010000170.1:0-6120 GCA_041678385.1 Burkholderiaceae bacterium
CCCTGTTTTTCGCCGCGCACATACGGCATGATGTCCCGCATTGACAGGCCGCGGTAGCCGAAGCGCCGCAACCACCGCATCTGGCGCCGGAAACTGGCGGGATGAACGGTCAGGCTGCGAAAAGGCGACCCTTTGGGGGCGGGTTCGCCGATTTGGTGGTACATGAGTATGGGAACCATGCGTCAATTATATGGGTGTCACGGAAGGCCGAGCCAGCGCTAGCGCCAAGCCATAAACTGCCTTGGTGTCATGGATGAACTGGGGGATGGAAAATGCCGATGCCACACGAGCACGCGCCATGTGACCCATCTGGCACAGCTTTTCGGGCTGGGCCAGCATGTCGCGCAACACGGCTTCGATCGCGTCCACATCCCCCACCGGAACCACCCACCCGTCGACACCATGACGAACGTTTTCCGGCAGACCGCCCGCATCCGACACCAAGGCCGGCAGCCCCATCGCCATGGTTTCGCAACTGGCATAAGAAGCGGCTTCTCGATAGGAAAGAACAAAACCGGCATCGCAGGCGCCCAGTATCGCCCGGATATCACTCACCAAACCAGGGAAACACACCTGTGATGCAACACCGGATTGCTCGACCAGTTTCATCATCTGGCCTGACGGGGGATCGCCGGCAATGACGAAACGCAGCCGGCCCCGCAGTGGTTGCGGCAGACGCCCGGCAGCCTCCAGCAGCAAATGCCAGCCTTTGTTGTAGTCGGTCCCCCCTATGCTTCCCAGGACCAGAGTATCGTCGGGGAGCGGCCCGAACAGCGCCTCGCGGCACGCTGTCTTTTTGGCGGCACACACAAGGCTCAGCGTTTCGACATCAATGCCGTTACGGACAACCTGTATTGGGTGACTGCGATAAGCAGAGGCCTGCAGTATCTGCGCCACGTACTCGCAAACCGCAATCGAAGCATGGGTGCCGAATCTTGCCCGCAAGCGGTGGCCTATGCTGGCCACCTGATTGGTGTTGTGCTTGGTCCAGACGATCCCTGGCCGCCCTGGCATGCCCAAAGTGGCCAGCATGACATGGCGATGATCTGCCCCGCCGTTGACATGGACCACATCGAAGCCTTCGGCCCGCAGAAACGCGCGCAGCGCCCGGACTTCGCGCATCAGCGTCAGCAGCCGTGAGGTGTAAAGGCCGGGCACCGCCCTTACCCCCTGCATTTGCGCGACGCGCTGATAAAGACGGCCCGTGGGCGGTGCGGCCACGGTAATGTCGTACTCATGCTTGAGCCCTTCGATCAGGCTCAGAATATAAGTGACATGACCCCCGCCATTGCCATGATGGATGTCGGTAATGAGTAGTTTCATTGCCCTGCTCGCCCGGCCACAGGCATTGGCCGTGGTCACTTTGGTTGCTGTTTATTTAAAAAAAGCAACTTAGTGTAGCGAAAAAAACTGCCCGCAGCGCCCATCATCGCCAGAATGAAACCCTCACGCCCGTCAAGAAACCCCCTGCGCAATACGTAGATACGCACAAACGTCCAGAAAGCATGAGCCCAGGCGCTCAACACAGACGTGCGCCGCCCGCGCGCATGCATCATGGCAGCCGCTTCGGACGAATAATGATTGATCTTGGCAATGAACTGTTCCAGACTGTCGTAAGGGTAATGCAAAAAATGACTTTTCAAGGTGGCGACCGACTTGTCGGTCACGACGCTTTCATGCACAGCCACGTCCTTGAAACGTGCCGAACCTCGGCGGAACAAGCGCAGCACATGGTCAGGCCACCAGCCACTGTGCCGGATCCACCGCCCGCCAAAGTTCGACATCCGGGCAATACGGAAAGCACCCGGCACAGTGCCATCGCCCGTATCGGCACCCACTGGGCCTTCGAGAACCCCCTGTATTTCGGCCGCCAGCTCAGGGGTGACGCGTTCATCGGCATCAATCGACAGCACCCAGTCACACCCGGCTAATTCCAGCGCACGATTCTTCTGCGGCCCGAAGCCCGGCCAATCATCCGTGAGGCTGACCTTTGCGCCCCTTGCTTGAGCGATCTCACGGGTACCATCGCTGCTGCCCGAGTCCACCACGATGATCTCATCGGCAAAAGCAACAGAATCCAGGCACTCGCCGATATGTGCAGCTTCGTTGAGGGTGATGATGATAACGGACAGCGTGGCACGCGCAGGCTCACCAAGCTGTGGCCCCACCCCTGCAGCCAAGCCTGGACTTGTGCTCATGTGCCGTCCTTCAACCCGCGTTTCCACAGCTTGAACCGGTTGAAGATCGGCGCTATGACCGGGTTGGCCGCCACACGCAGGCGACGCCCGACGGAATGGCCTGTGGTGTTGCGGACAGCGAAGCGGTAGATATGAGCAGGGTCCGAACCCGCCCGGTTGCGCCCGAAGGGCCGGGTGGTATACAGATAGCGGAAGCCGGCGTCCTGGGCGATGCGCACGTAGTCCGGGTCAAAATAACCCTGCGGCCAGCAGAAATGCTGCGACACCCCGCCCAGCCTTTCCTGGAGCATGGCGCGCGACAGGGCCAGTTCTTCCGCCATGCGCTCATTCTTGGCGCCCTTTTCCGGGCCGAGATCCCAGCGGGTATGTGTGTGGGTATGGCTGTGAAATTCGAATACGCCATCAGCGCGCATGGCTTCGATTTCGCTCCAGCGGAGCATGACTTCGTCAGCCCTGCCTTGCTCGATGCGGTCTTCACAATCGCGGTGAGACGGCGTTTCAGGCAGCGCGTTCTGCCCCAGTTGCGGCCGGGGTGGGCCCTCACCTATCCAGGATGTCACCAGAAAAATGACGCCATGAAAACCGTAACGCTTCATGAGCGGCGCGGCATACACCCAATTGTCCAGATAACCATCGTCAAAGGTGATGAGCACCGAACGCGGGGGGACCGGCCGGCCTTCAAGGTGGCCGGCGAATTCGTCACACGTCAGCGAGCGGTAACCCTGGTTGCGCAGCCACTTGAGCTGATGCTCGAAATTCGCCGAGGATACGGTGATCATGCCATCCACGGGCGAGATATGGTGGTACATCATGACGGGGACTGTCCCGGCTTTCCTCATTTTTTTAGTTCTCCCAGCCAGCGCACATAGGCGTTTTCCGTACGTTCAACCATAGCCTGCAGGCTGAAGTGGCCTGAATGCCGGCAGAATTCCAGCCCCGCCTGCCCCATCACCTTGCGCAGCTCAGGGTCTTCCACGAGTCGCCGGATGGCCTGCGTCAGCGCGGGTACGTCGTCCAGGGGCACCAGTATGCCACTGCTGCCTTCCTGCATCATCTCCGGCACACCGTCCACACGGGTCCCTACAACCGGCAAACCGGCGGCGCCGGCCTCGACAAAAACCGTTCCCGAAGCTTCCTTGCGGGTTGCCAGGGCAAAGATATCAAAGCCCTCAAGCAGATTGGGAACGTCACTGCGCATGCCCAGCATGTGTACGCGCCGGGCCAAGCCGCGGGCTTCCACATAGGCCTGAATCTCCTCGAATAGTGGGGCGCCGCCCCCCACGAGCACCAGGTGCAGGTTGGGCCTTTCCGCGATCAGAGGCGCCATGGCATCTATGAGTTCGCGATGCCCCTTCAGCGCCCGCATCACTGCCACACAACCGACAACAATATCGTTGGGCGCCAGCTTCAGTTCCTTACGCAAGGTCGATTGGCCTGTAAGCGGCGGCAGCTCGACCGCCGGATACACAGTCGCCACATGACCTTCAGGCACCCCCCGTTCAATCAGGCCCTGACGGACAAAATCGCTGGCCGTGGTGACACGGTGCGGCACTATGGTGTAAGACAGGAGCGAGCCGGGGCGATTCGCCAAATGGCGCGTACGCACGATCAGCGGCGTGCCCGCCAGACGGCCCGCTACACCGGCCAGCATGGTATCGCGCCGGCTGTGGGTGTTCAGCACATCGAATCGGCCCTGCCGGAGAATGCGGCGTAAGCGTGCCACACCCCGAAAATAATTGGCCGGCCCATCCATGAGCATGGTATGGACCTGAAAATTCTCCTCGCGCAAGCGTTCAGTCAGCTTCGCATGGGGCTGGCAGACAGCTTCAAGATGATGACCGCGCTCACGCATGGCCAGCATCATGCGATGGATGTATTGCTCCTGGCCGCCGAAACCGGTGGCCGCTTCAGAATGAAGGATGCGCAAGGGCGTGAAAGGCTCGCCTGTACTCATGTGTAGATGATCTCCAGCGATTCCGGCCTGGCCCAATCGGACAGTTGGTCCAGCATGATGTCGGACATGCGCACTCGCCAGTCTTCGCCCAGACGCAGCAGGCAGCGATAGCCTTCGCGTTCAAGCTGCACCTCGACAGCAACCCCGGGCAAACCGTTTTCGGGGTCGGCGCGATACGGGTTCAACAGTTGACGCAGCCGCTGCGCATCCGCATTGCCATTCAAAGTGATGCGCAGGCTACTGGCCCGGGACTCACGCGCCAGCTGAAGGTCGTAAAGCATGTCGGCCGTCACCCGAAGGCCACCGGAAAAATCATCATGCGACACCTTGCCGTGCACAATCAGAAGCTGGTCTTCCTTGAGGCGCATCCGGTGTTGCTCGTAGAGCTCGTTGAACACGGCGACCTCGACCTGCGCCGAGCCGTCATCGAGCAAAGCGTAGAGCATCTTGCCACGCCGTGTCATGCGTGGACGCAGGGCCGTCAGTACCCCCGCGAACCATTGAAGGCTGCGGGAAGGTTGCAGCCTCGCCAACGGCGTGGGTGCAAAGCGGCGGACCTCGTCCCGCCAGGCATCGAACAAGTGGCCACTGAAGTAGAAGCCAAGTGCGGTTTTTTCCTCGCGCAGGCCAGTCTGCAGATCCCAGGGCAGCACCCGAGCCAGTTCCAGTTCGACGATTTCGCCGGCATTGTCGTCAAACAGCGAGATCTGATTGGCGCTGCGCTCAGCCTGTTCAGCGGCTTCGATGGCATTGCCCACAGTGGCCAGCAAGGCGGCCCGATTCTCAGAAATGGCGTCGAAGGCACCGGCGCGGATCAGCGCTTCTATGGTGCGACGGTTGACTGTGGAGCGATCAACCCGTTTGCAGAAATCAAACAGGCTGGCGTAAGGGCCGCCTTCTTCACGGACCCGGATGATTTCTTCAACCGCGGCCTGGCCGGTGCCCTTGACGGCGCCCAACCCATATCGCATGGAACGTGGCGGCTCGCCACGCGCGGTGTATTCATCATCAACCGGTTCGAAACGGTAGGCCGAAGTATTCACGTCAGGCGGCAGAACCGTTACCTTGTTGGCGACGGCGTCCTTCCAGAACACCTGCACCTTGTCGGTATCGTCCATATCGGAAGACAAGGTCGCGGCCAGAAACTCGGCAGGATGATAATGCTTGAGCCAGGCGGTCTGATAAGCGATCAGGGCATAGGCCGCCGAGTGACTCTTGTTGAAGCCATAGCCGGCGAATTTTTCCATGAGGTCGAAAAGCTTCACGGCCAGATCCGCGTCATAGCCCTTCTCGACCGCCCCCTTCTCGAAGATCTCGCGGTGCTTGGCCATTTCTTCGGGCTTCTTCTTGCCCATGGCGCGACGCAGCAGATCGGCGCCACCCAAGGTGTAGCCGCCGATGATCTGCGAAATCAGCATCACCTGTTCCTGGTAGACGATCACGCCATACGTGCTCGTCAGTACCGATTCAAGGTCGGGATGGAAATAATCGACTTCAGCCCGCCCGTGCTTGCGGTTCACGAAATCCACCACCATGCCGGATTCCAGCGGCCCGGGACGGTACAGCGCCAGCACGGCGATGACGTCCTCGAAGGTATTGGGCCGCAGGCTCTTGAGCAGTTCCTTCATGCCCCGGGATTCCAGCTGGAACACGGCTGTGGTGTTGCCCTCGCATAACAGCTTGTAGGCGTTCTGGTCATCCAGCGATAACGACATGATGTCGAAGTCCTGCTTCGACGGATTGAATCGCCGGACATACCGCACGGCCCATTCCAGAATGGTGAGGTTGCGCAGCCCCAGAAAGTCGAACTTCACCAGGCCGACCGCTTCGACGTCGTCCTTGTCGTATTGCGAAACGGCACTGCTGTCGGCACCCGGCTGACAGTAAAGAGGGCAGAAGTCGGTCAACTTGCCCGGTGCAATCAGCACACCGCCGGCGTGCATGCCGATGTTTCGGGTCAGCCCTTCC
>JBAYOJ010000171.1:0-6088 GCA_041678385.1 Burkholderiaceae bacterium
CAGAGCCATGCCTTCTTCTTCGATCAGAACTTCGAAGTTGCGCGACAGGGTCTGGGTAGGGTCCCCGATCATCGGGTAGTTCACCTTGCCGATAGCGTCGGACGTATCGTGCCAGGCCTTGTGCGAGAAGTGCGAGTCAGTGGAAACAGCGTAGATTTCGACGCCCAGCTTCTGGAACTCAGCGTATTGCTCGGCCAGGTCTTCGAGTTCGGTGGGGCACACGAACGTAAAATCGGCGGGGTAGAAAACGAACACGGACCACTTGCCGGCAACAGTTTCATTGCTGACTTCGACAAACTTGCCGTTGTGGTAGGCAGTAGCTTTGAACGGCTTGATTTGCGTATTGATCAAGGACATTGCGTTTCCTTTCCTTATGTTGGGTGGGTTGAAAATCGATCACAGCCTCAAGTATAGGAATAAGCCATCAATAAATCTAATTGATTGTTTTTATACTTGTGATTGAATAAGACTATGAACAGAATCAGGGAGAGTCGAAATACCCGTCAAACTCATGAAGGATACCGCGACAACATTTATATATAAGGACTAACCCTGATAAATCAAGTGGTATAAGCCCGCCCCGGCGAGTTTCAGGCGGGATCCTCCGGCTGCGGGCCAACCTGTCTGGGCTGCACGAATAGCGCACGCCCCGCACCCCAGCCGCTGGCCATGGCCGCCAAGCCAATCGCACCGAACAGCCAGCCCGTGGCAGCATAGCTGCCCGTGGCCGAATGCAGCATGCCCACCAGCATGGGACCAAACGCGGCGAGCAGGTAGCCTATGGCCTGCGACATGCCCGACAGCCGCGCGGCTGTCCGGGAATCAGGGGAACGCAGAATAATGACGGTCATGGCGATGGCAAACAGCCCGCCCTGCCCTATCCCCTGCAACAGCGCCATGGGAAACAGAAGGTGGGTGGGCACGATGAGCAGGGCGAGCAAGGCCGCCGCCGCAAGTAGCGCCAAGCCGGCATTCAACAGGCTTTGCGAACGGAAGCGCGCAGCCAGCGGCGGGACCAGCAGACAGGTCGCCACCTGAACCATGACCGAAGCCGATACATAGAAACCTGCGGTCGCGCCATCCAGCCCCCGCCAACGCAGAATGGGGGCCATCCAGCCCATCACACAGTATGCCAGCGCCGACTGCAGGCCCATGAAGCAGGCGACCTGCCAGGCCAGGCCATCGTGCCACAGTCGCAAGCCAGGCAACTTGCGCGCCTGCCCGCGAGTCTCCGAACGCAAGCTGCGCGGCAACCACAGCAAAGCAATGGCAAAAGCCGGCACCGCCCATGCCGCCAAGCCAAAACGCCATGAACCCCCGAACTGCGCAAGCGGCACAGTAAAGGCAGCAGCAGCAGCAGCCCCACCGCAAAGCGCCATGGTGAACAAGCCTGTCATCAGGGCCACCCTGTCGGGAAAATCGCGCTTTACCACGCTGGGCAACAACACATTGCCCAGTGCAATACCCGCACCTGCCATGGCGCTACCGATGAACAGCAGCGCGGTAGCGTCCCAGGTTCTCAACAAAGTGCCTGCGCCAATCAGCAAAAGCACCAGCAATAGCACGCGTTCCGCGCCGTGACGATCAGCCAGGCCGGGCGCAAAAGGAGCAAACAGGCCCAGACACAACACCGGCAGCGTCGTCAGATAGCCGGCGACAGCCCCTGACATACCCAAGGCTTGACTCACTTCGGGCAGCAACACCGAAAGACTGGGGAAGAGAGGCCGCAGGTTGAAGGCGATCAGTATCAGACAGATGCCAAGGAAGAGGCGTCCGGATACAGGAGAAGAAGACGGCATTTTTTTATCTTTGCAGAGCGCTGGACGGACCAGCCGGACCCTGCGACACCGGAGGATACGACGGATGGATAGGCATGACGGGATCATAGCGCCGCTACAGCAGACGTGCAGAAACCTGGATGGGCAGCGACAGACGACGGCGGACCGTCAGCCACTGCAAGCCCTGAACAACCTGAGAACCTATTCCAGGATGGCCCGATGGCGCAGCAAAGCCAAACTGACGATTTCGGTCAACCCTGCGCCGCCACGCTGGTCCAGATGTTCGAGGATCTGCCGACGCATGCGCGGTTCCCAGAATTTGCGCAGATGCTGGGCGATATCCTCAAGCGCTTGCTGCCGATCGGGCATGGCCTCAAAAAAATAGCCGATCTGATTGAGCATGCGCACCAGGTTCTGATCATTCATTTCTGTTCCTTAGCACCAGCTGTCATGTGACAGCCGGCCGCCACCACGCCCGGCCTTCATTCTTCCACCACCGCCCTCGCCCTTGCCTGCTCAGCCAATTCCTGTTGCATATCCCGGAAGCGGGCATAGTCGCGCTGCCACGGGGAAGGCCCGGCAACTGGGGCCACCTGTACCGCCGTCACCTTGTATTCCGGGCAATTGGTGGCCCAGTCCGAGCTGTCGGTCGTAATGACATTGGCGCCCGATTCGGGGAAATGGAAGGTGGTGTAGACCACGCCCGGCTGCATGCGTTCGCTGACTAGGGCCCGCAGCACTGTGGTGCCTGCACGACTGCTTACACTGACCTGAGCGCCGTCACGAATGCCGCGATCCTCGGCGTCCGCCGGGTGAATTTCCAGGCGATCCTCGGGATGCCAGGCGTTATTGTCGGTACGACGCGTCTGCGCCCCTACGTTGTACTGGGACAGTATGCGGCCGGTAGTCAGCAACAGGGGAAACTTCCGCGTCGCCCTTTCTTCGCTGGGTACATACTTCGTAATGAGGAAGCGGCCCTTGCCGCGCACAAAGCGGTCGGCATGCATGGTTTCAAGGCCAGCTTCGGGCGTGTCTTCGTTGCAAGGCCACTGCACGCTGCCCAGGCGCTCTATCTTCTCGAAAGACACGCCACG
Source organism: Burkholderiaceae bacterium (assembly GCA_041678385.1). Lineage (GTDB taxonomy): Bacteria > Pseudomonadota > Gammaproteobacteria > Burkholderiales > Burkholderiaceae_B > Yanghanlia. Next base: position 2,873 of record JBAYOJ010000171.1, read on the forward strand.
GAAGGTGGGCGTGAGCGCTGCAATCTCGTCCATGATTTCACTTGGATGGGTGTAATGCATAGGCAGGCCGAGGGCATTGGCCAGCATCATGGTCACTTCCCAGTCGGCATAGCCAGCCAGGGGCGCCATGACCTTCCTTACACGAGAAAGCCGCCGCTCGGCGTTGGTGAAAGTGCCGTCTTTTTCAAGAAACGAAGAACCGGGCAGGAAGACATGCGCATAGCGCGCGGTTTCATTCAGGAAAATATCCTGCACAATAATGCACTCCATGGCCATCAGCGCCTGGGCGACGTGCTGGGAGTCTGGATCAGACTGCACGATATCCTCACCCTGGCAGTAAAGCCCCCGGAAGCTGCCCGCAATGGCGGCATCAAACATGTTCGGCAACCGTAAGCCCGGTTCCGGGTCCAGGGTGACCCCCCAGGCCTGTTCGAATTCGCCGCGTACGGTGCTGTCGGAAATATGGCGATAGCCCGGGAGCTCGTGCGGGAAGGAGCCCATGTCACAAGAGCCTTGCACATTGTTCTGACCCCTCAGCGGGTTCACGCCCACGCCTTCGCGGCCAATGTTGCCCGTCAGCATGGCCAGATTTGCAATGGCCATGACGGCGGTCGAACCTTGAGCGTGCTCTGTCACACCCAGCCCATAATAAATGGCTGCGTTAGGCCGCCCGTTTGCAAGATCGGTGGCCTTGCCATCGCTCTTGCCGGTGGCGTAAAGCCTTGCCGCGCCACGCAGCACGCCCGCCGGCACACCCGACACGGCGGCAGTGGCTTCAGGCGAATTCTCAGACAGACGTATGAAACCCAGCCAGTCTGTAAAACTGCGATCGTCGCAGCGATCCGCCACGAAATCGTGATCCGCCAGGCCTTCTGTGACGATGACGTGAGCCAGGGCATTCAGTACGGCAACGTTGGTGCCGGGGCGCAACTGCAAATGGTGCTCAGCCCTTACGTGGGGAGATTTCACCAGGTCGATGCTGCGCGGGTCAATAACGATAAGCCGGGCACCCGCACGCAGGCGCTGTTTCAGGCGCGAACCGAAAACAGGGTGCGCATCGGTGGGGTTGGCCCCTATCACCAGCACCACATCCGATTGATCGACGGACTTGAAAGTCTGCGTGCCTGCCGACGTGCCGTAGGTTTGGCCCAGCCCATAGCCGGTGGGCGAATGACAGACCCGCGCACAGGTATCTACATTGTTATTAGAGAAGGCGGCACGCACCAGCTTCTGGACCAGATAGGTTTCCTCGTTGGTACAGCGCGAGGATGTAATACCGCCTATGGCACCCCGGCCATGCTCGGCCTGGATGCGACGGAGTTCGCTGGCTGCATATGACAAGGCTTCTTCCCAACTGACCTCGCGCCACGGGTCGTCGATGGATGCGCGGATCATCGGGCTGGTGATGCGGTCCTTGTGCGTTGCATAGCCCCAGGCGAAACGGCCCTTCACGCAGGAATGGCCTTCATTGGCCTTGCCATCCTTCCAGGGCACCATGCGGACCACCTTGTCGCCCTTCATTTCGGCCCTGAAGCCGCAACCCACGCCACAATAGGCGCATGTCGTGATGACGGCATGTTCGGGCTGGCCCATGGAAATGACCGTATTTTCCTGCAACGATGAGGTCGGACAGGCCTGGACGCAGGCCCCGCAGGACACGCAATCGCTGTCCAGAAAGGACACGCCCTGCCCTGCCACGACCCTTGAATCGAAGCCTTTGCCGGAAACGGTCAGCGCGAATGTACCCTGGATATCGTCACAGGCACGCACGCAGCGGCTGCACACAATACATTTGGAAGGGTCGTAAGTGAAGTAGGGGTTGGATGTGTCGGCGGCATCATCCAAGTGATGGGCGCCATCGTGGCCATAGCGCACATTGCGCAGGCCCACCACCCCTGCCATATCCTGCAGTTCGCAATCGCCGTTGGCTGGACAGGTCAGGCAATCCAGTGGATGGTCGGATATGTAGAGCTCCATCACGCCACGGCGCAAATCCTGGAGCTTGGGGGTCTCGGTACTGACCACCATGCCGTTCTCAACAGGTGTAGTACAGGATGCCGGATACCCGCGCCGCCCCTCAATCTGTACCAGACACAAGCGACACGACCCGAAAGATTCCAGACTGTCGGTGGCACACAACCTGGGGATGTTGATGCCGGCTTCAGCGGCAGCACGCATCAGGGATGTCCCTTCGGGCACGGTAACCGGGCGCCCGTCAATGGTAAGGGTTATCTGGGTGGCGGATATGCGCGCTGGGGTCCCGAAGTCGCGCTCTCGTTGGATGACGGTTTCCTGCATGGTGGTTCCTTGCACTGACCTTCAGGCTGCGGGGCTGGCGGCACTTTCCGCGGCCCCAAAGTCTTCCGGGAAATGTTCGAGCGCGGACAGCACTGGGTACGGCGCCATACCCCCCAGCGCGCACATTGAGCCGCCCAGCATGGTGTCGCAGAGATCACGCAGCAAGGCCAGCTGCTGCCCTTGCGCCGGCCCGCCAGCAGCGATTTTGTCCAGGGTTTCAACACCCCGCACCGAACCAATGCGGCAAGGCGTGCATTTCCCGCAGGATTCCACCGCACAGAACTCCATGGCATAGCGGGCCATGTGCAGCATATCCACGGTGTCGTCAAAGGCAACAATACCGCCATGCCCAACCATGGCTGACGCCGCTGCGTAGGATTCATAGTCCAGCGGGATGTCCCATTGGGATTCCGGAAGATAGGCACCCAACGGCCCGCCGACCTGTACGGCGCGCAAAGGCCGGCCTGACGCACTACCGCCGCCGTAGTCATATAACAGTTCGCGCAATGTAAGCCCGAATGCCTTTTCAACCAGGCCGCCATGCTTCAGATTGCCCGCCAATTGAAAAGGCTGCGTACCCCGCGAGCGGCCCACACCGTAATCCCGGTAACAGGCCGCGCCTTGCGCCAGGATAAAGGGAACGGTGGCCAGTGAAAGCACATTGTTGACCACGGTGGGCTGGCCAAACAGGCCCTGGATGGCAGGTAGCGGCGGTTTGGCCCGCACCATACCGCGTTTGCCTTCAAGGCTGTCCAGTAAAGAGGTCTCTTCACCGCAGATGTACGCCCCGGCCCCCTTGCGCACCTGCAGGTGGAAGCCACGGCCGCTGCCCTGCAGGTCATCGCCCAGCCAGCCAGCTTCATTCGCATGTTCAATGGCTGCATTCAGGGTGGCGATGGCATGCGGGTATTCGGAGCG
>JBAYOJ010000172.1:0-6082 GCA_041678385.1 Burkholderiaceae bacterium
CCGTCATGCTCGAAGACCAGGTCGATGAAGCCGCGCAACATGCCATTCAAACGACCCCGTGGAATGGAGGCGCGCGCCTGACCCGCCAGAAAATGCTGCTGTATCAGCGCATCCATACGGGGTAGATTCGCATCGCTGACCCCCACCCAGAACTCCATTTCGGGGATGACCGTGTTCAGATCAGCCAGCACCAGACTGCGCTGCGGCCCCCACGCGGGCAGCGTGATACGGAATGCTTGCGAAACAAAGCCGATCAACCATTGTGTCAGGGCTTCGACATGGGAGTCCCAACCTCGACTGGCGGCACGCCGCTCGATATGGCGGCGGAGATCATCCGGTTCGTTCAGCACCCGCTTCAGGCCTTGGCGAAACGCCCATTCCAGCAGTTCGTGCATGAAGCTGCCAGGAGCCGCCCCACGGGGGAAAGCGTGTATGCCCACTTCAGGCAGGGGCAATTCACCCGCAGCGGGCAGCACCGCGACCGCCTCCTCTTGCGACTGCCCTGCATCAATGACCGGCCCGGATGTCATTTCCAGCAAGACGGCTGTGCCTTCCACCTGGCTGGCCAGCATCTCGGCCGCCGCGGCTTCCAGGAAATTATCCAGTCGCGGTTCATCAGGCAACGCAAACGTAAGGTCACCCTGCAGTCCTCCCGCTCGCCCAGCGCTTTCCAGTGCCATGCGCGCCAAAGAAGAATAACTGCTCATGCCCCACCGCTGCTCTATGCGCCTTTCCATACGACGCCAAACCATGGGCCCGACCTCGCCGTCCATGGCCTGATACCGCCCTTCCAGCGCGGCCGGGTACGGCGCAACGGCAATGTCATCGCAGCCCGCCGACAGTTCGGCAACAGCCGCCGCCAGGGCATCCGGCTTGCAAGCCTCGGCGCCCCCCAACAAATGCGAAATGGCCGCCGCCGGAAGCGAGCTCACCGGCGCCAGCGCTATCCAGGTGGCGTGTCGCGCTCGTGTCAGCGCCACATAGAGTCTGCGCAGCTCTTCGGCCATACGCGCCTGCTCAAGGCTGGCCCTGATGTTGCCAAGCTCGGCTGGGTCGTCGACCGGGCGTAGCAAAGCTTTGGGCTTGCCGCTGTCATCCCGATAAATCGCAGGCAGTTCAATTTCCCTGGACATGCGGCCGTAGTAGGCATGGGGATAGAACACCAGACCGTATTCCAGGCCTTTGGACTTGTGCACCGTCACGATCTGCACCAACCCGGCATCACTTTCCAGCCGCATGCGGGAAACATCACCGTCGGCGTCCACTTCGCCGCCCCACTCCATACCTTCTTCCAGATAACGAATCACCGCATGCTCGCCATCCAGCCGCACGGAAGCCGCCTGCAGCAGTTCGGCCAAATGCAGAAGATCGGTCAGATGGCGCTCGCCCTCAAGGCCATCATCCCCTTGCACGGCGAACAGCCGGGCCGGGATGGCAAACTCGTGCATGAAGCGACGCAGCATGGGTAGCACGCCCCGGCGTCGCCACTGTTCCTTGTAGCCGGCAAAGCGTTCCAGCATGGCTTCCCAAAGGACCTCATCGCGAACAAAGCTGTCCAGGCTGTCCCAGGGCAGGCCAATGGCGGCGGTGGCCAGGGCAGCACGTACATGGCCACCGTTTTCCGGCTCGGCGCAGGCGCGCAGCCAGGCCAGCATGTCGTTTGCCGCCGCGCTACGGTAAACCGACGTATCGTCCGACAGGTAGACGCTGCGCACGCCACGGCGGGCCAGGGCAGCGCGCAGGCCCGCCGCCTCGTTGCGGTTGTTGACCAGAATGGCAATGTCGCGGGAGCGCAGCGGCCGGAACTCGCCCGCTTTGCGGAAACCGGCACGCCCATCGACACCCATCTGCAACAGGCGCAGAATCTCGCTGGCGCAGGATTCGGCCACCAACGCTGCGCAGGTCTCCAGCGTGGTGGCTTCGGTATCGCACCATATTGTCAAGGCTGTGCCGGGTTCGCCGTCGATCAGCCACTCGCCGGGATCCGCGGCTGCGGTCACTGGAAGAAAGGGGATGGGGTCTTGGGGTGCGCCATCGGCACCCATGGAGCGAAACAGAAAAGCGCCGGGCCCTTCAGCGCGCTCGGCCTTGAGAAACAAATGGTTGACGGCTGCCACCATGGCCGGTGATGACCGATAGTTGCTGCCCAGGGTATACAGGCGGGCGCCGCAATCACGGCGCGCCCCAAGGTAGGCGTGAATATCGGCCCCACGAAAACCATAGATAGCCTGCTTGGGGTCGCCAATCAGCGTCAACAGAGAGGCTTTATTATTTGAAGATACATTGTATATACGATCAAAAATCCGGTATTGCACCGGATTGGTGTCCTGGAACTCATCAATAAGCGCCGCCGGAAACTGCGCCCGCAGGGTACGAGCCAATTTTTCGCCGTTGGGGCCATGCAATGCCGCATCCAGCCGCTCCAGCAGGCCATTGAAACTCAGGGTGGCGCGCTGGCGGCGCAGGTCGGCCACGCGCCCCGCTACCCAGCGCGCCGCATGGGGCAGCACACGCAGGATTTCAGCCGCCTGTTCGTCAAGCTGCCGGGGCAGTTCTGCCATGGCAGCGAGTGCAGGGTGCGCCGGCGGCTCGCCCTTCTTCCAGATTTCTGCCAGACCCGCCTCGGTCAGGCGCGACCAGGCCACCACTTTGCGCTCGAAGGGAGCCCGGGATTCCGGGTCGTTGGCCCAGTCATCCAGCTTGTCCAGCCAGCCCGTCCAATGATTGATCCGCAAGCGGCTTCTATCGTAAGCACCGTCAGCATGCGCTTGCTGCAGAAGATCACGCAGTTCGGGCAGCCACGCCCGCCACTGATCTTTGAGCTCAGCGCCCCGGGTACGCAAGCCTGCCAGCACCACCGCAGGCTCGGTGGTATCGTCGTAGTGCTCAACGTGCGGCAGCCATCGGGCGACGATACCTGCCAGGGCATCGCAATCGGCTGCAGCGCCCTGGCGCCTGCCCATGCGCGCAGCAATGAGCTGCAGAACCCGTCCCAGGTCTGCCGGTGGCAGCGGCGCCAGAAAGAGCCGCCAGTAGTCGCGGGTCGCTTCAGCAACCCGTTCAGCATCATCGGCATCCAGCTCCACCTCGAAGAGGCTGCCACTGTCAAAAGCATGTTCGCGCAGCATGCGGTAGCACCAGGCATCGATGGTGGAAACCGCCGCATCGTCCATCCATTCGGCCGCGATCTGCAAGCGCCTGGCGCACGCAGGCCACCGTTCCGGGTCATGGTCTTCAAGCAGGCTGCGCAGAAAGTCGTCACCCTGAGCTTGCTGTAGAAAGCAGGCTGCCGCTTCAGTCAGACGGTGGCGTATGCGGTCGCGCAATTCTTTCGTGGCGGCCCGAGTGAAGGTCACCACCAGGATTTCCGGTGGCGTCAGGGGGGGCTGTTCGGGCGAATTCCCATGCCCCAGTACGAGGCGGACATACAGACTGGCAATGGTGTAAGTCTTGCCCGTACCGGCACTGGCCTCGATCAGCCGGCTGCCCCACAAGGGGAAACGCAGCGTATCCAGCGTCGCGGCACGCGGCAAAAGACTGTCTTCCGACGCATTCATTTCGCCTCCGTGGCATTTTCCTGATCCTGCCTGCTGCGCAAGGCCAGGAACAGCGGTTCGTAGAGCGTCAGGGCCCATTCGACCAATTCTCCATCAGCGAAAAGTGTATCGAAAGTCGGGTAGGCGCGCGCCTCGTAAGGCGCTTCTCGCCTGCCTGCCTGGTTCCACTCAGTGGCGTGGCACTGGCGAAGCTGAGCCAGTAATTTTTCGGAAGCAAGCATGGCCCGCCAATCATCTGTTCCCGCTGCCGGTAAATTGGCCAGTGGCAGTGCTGTCAGCACAGGCCGGGCGAACTCGGCCTTGATGGGCAGAGGCCGGCGCATGCCTTCGCCCCAGGCCCATAACAAGGTTTCCAGCCAAGCGGACGCCTGTGAGGCTGCAAGCGGATCGAAGCGCGCCGTGCCGGCCGGGCTGAGCACGACCGATGTCATGGACAGCCCGGCACTGTTGGCCGCCAGATGCCAAAGCCAGTGCCCTATGAGTTTTTCATCGCGCCAGTATTTATCTTTTGCCTTCACCAGTTGGGTTGCCTGCATCTCCAGGCGCACAAGTTCGCCGGCACTGTTGCGGCGCAGCCCACCCAGCCAGCCTGTCAATGCAGGCGTCCCCGGACGCTCGTGCCGCAGTTCGAACTGTTCGGCAACCGCTTGGGGCCACTCTGTCAGCAGGCTCTGGTATTCGGCAAACACGGGCTGCAGGAGCTCACGGCTGCGCTGCGCCTGCAAAAGTCCGGCGCCACCGAAAGCCAGTTCCCCCCGGCTCAGCATGCGAGCCAGTGCCGCGTCGCACGCCGCCATGGCATCGGCCCCCTCCTGCAAGGGCTTGCGGGCAGCCCGTATGAGAGCATCATGCAGTTGCCAGACTTGCAGACCATCAGCGACAAAGGTTTCCTCGTCGGCGACGGTTTCAGTTTCATTGTGCCGGACTTGCAGGCGCTGCCTGAAGAATTCTCGGACAGGATGTTCCAGAAAGACCCGTAGTTCGTTGATGGACAAAGCTTCGTCACGCGGCAAGGCATCAAGCTCACCCCTTGCGCCGACTGTGCCGGGATATGCCACCGACACCACCCCACGACGGCTATCCGCGCTTTCTTCCGCCGCGCGCCACTCGCTCCCGAAGGTGAACAGGCGCGCCCCGGGGGAAGCATCACGAAAATACAAGGGGCTGAACGCCTGCAGGGGATGCGCTATCGTCAGCTGGGCAAGCAGGCCGCCTTCTTCATCGCTTGTCGTCCACCCTGCGGCAAGGTGGTCGCGCAACTGCGCTACAAGAACCGAAGGGGGTTGTTCGGAATTGTCGACTATGCTGCGGCCCACCCAGGAAATATAGAGCCGCTCCCGGGCGGATAACAATGCTTCAAGAAACAGATAGCGGTCGTCATCACGGCGCGAGCGGTCGCCCGGGCGATAATTTTTTTCCATCAGATCGAAATGCGCCGGCGTACGGGGGCGTGGATAATCGCCGTCGTTCATGCCCAGCAAGCAGACATGGCGGAACGGGATGGCCCGCATAGGCATTAGGGTGGCAAACGTTATAGCGCCGCTGGTGAAGCGCTGCGCCATTCCCGCGCCGTCCATGCCCGAGAGCCAATGCCGGCCTGCCACCGCCAAGGTCAGCGTTTCGTCAAAGCCGGTCGCCTCGCACTCATCCAGCCAGATATCTAGCGCCTGGTTCAGCTGCTCGATGGTGTAGTTGGCGACGTCATCGGGCGGCGCCAGGAAATCAGCCATCAGTTGCCGGAATCGCCGCCCCCATAGTTCTGGCGTGGCCGGCTCTGAAAATTCGCGTGAATAATGCAGCAGACGATCCAGAATCATGGCCAGGGCCCCTACCAGGCCGGCTTCCAGCCCCGCTACATCACCGTAGGGTGCAATATCGTTCCAGTCGTCCGTATCCCCTGTGGCGTAACCCAGCAACATGCGCCGCAGGCCAAATTCCCAGGTATGCACATCGGCCAGATCCGGTGCGATGGCCAGGCCGAGTTCCTGGCGATGGCTGCGATCCAGCCCCCATCTGATATTGGCCCCCTGGATCCAGTCACGCAGCACGGCAATCTGCCCTTCATGGAAGCCGAAGCGCTGGCGCACCGCTTCCACATCCAGCAGATCCAGCATCTCGCCCACCCCCATGCGTGCCAGGGGAAGCGACAGCAGACGCTCCACTGCATCCACCACCGTGTTCACTTCGCGCGGCCCCCTATCCACCAGAAAATAAGGCAGATATCGGCGGTCATCGTGAGGATGCAGGCCGAATACTGCCTCAATATGAGCTGCGTATGCTTCGATGTCAGGCACCATCACAATCACGTCGTCCGGCTGCAGGCTTGCATCATCCTGAAAGGCGGCCAGCAGGCGATCGTGCAGGATTTCAACCTCGCGCAGCGCACTATGTGCTACATGAAAGCAGAGTGAGTGATCGCTGGGGGGTACAACCCGCCCTTCCTGGCAGATTTCAGGCAGTGAGCGCAGGCCACGGATATCATCCTGCAACTGCCCCAGCACCGTGGCAGCTTCTACCTCGACAAA
>JBAYOJ010000173.1:0-6080 GCA_041678385.1 Burkholderiaceae bacterium
GACAAGCGAAGAGCAGGAAATATCAAGGTAAGAAATTAGATTCTAGGACGCCGGGGTGGGTCAGTTTTACTCCGACGATTCCGACGAAAGTGGGTCAGTTTTCAACCGGCATTGACACATGGCCGGCGATCATCTGGTCATAGGGACCAATCTGCTTGCCAAGGCGGGCAAGCTCGGCACGAAGTTGCCCTGTGTGTGCAGCGGCCTCTGGATCGTACTTGAGCACTTCCAGGCGAGCGGTGAAGGCCTCAACGTCCGCCAGATTACGTTCTGGATTCGAGGATTTCTCTGCTCCGTAGATCAACTCCATGAGAGTTACAGCACTGATGCACATTTGACCAGAGTGCCGCTTGAAGGTCTCTCGAACCTCTTGTGGTCGGTTCTTTATGGTGAAAATGCAGATATTGGTATCGAGCATGTACTTGAGCATCAGAGATCCTCACGCTCCTGATCTGCTGGCTGCTCACGCCGCGCCATGAAGTCGGCTGTGACACCCTCACTATCAAACCAACTATCCCAAGACTCGCCAATGGGTGTGATGAGTCTGGCCCGGCCAAGTACCACAATATCGACCCGCTTTACGTCCTCAGGAAGCGCAACGGCCTTGGGCAGTCGTATGGCCTGACTTCGATTGCTTTGAAAAACGGCACCTTGCTCCATAGCTCACCCCCTTGGGATATGGTTAATGTATATCCCATGCTATAGCCATAAAAAGGATATGTCAATGGGATATACAAACCAAGGCTGCAAGTACAGAAAATTCTTATAAGTCGAGAAACGCCTTGTTCCACATTGTCACGCTGCTGACCAAGCTTGACGGAACGTCACACACTATCGGATTTCTGCATCCAATTCGGGATATATCGCCGACCGTGCAGCCTAGGCAGGTGGAGTCAATGAGCCTAGCGCGTAGAGCCCGTGACTGGGTTGCGGCCAATGTGGCCGTCAGCTTGCTGCATGAGCAAGCGGATACTGACTCCATACGTACCCAGAGTATCTCTTGTTAGGCCTATCACTCCTCAGTGAGGCATAATTGCAGGTGTAAGTTAGCACTCCTGTTTGTAACTGTTTATCCTGCGTACTTATCCAGCGGAGGCAAATATTCCAGCGTTGAGGCCCAGTTTGCGATGTTTTAGGCATCCTCTTGCCGCGGTCCTGATGGCTGTGTTGCTGGTAGGGGGCTTGGCTATGCCGGCGGCGCACGCCGCTAATGTTACGCTCCGTATGGCGGCCGTCACCGAGGTGGTGGCGGGCATTTTGAGTTATGCGCGCTGGCCTGATTCTGGCAAGGCAACCGCCGGCGGCTTGCAGTTATGCGTGGTTGGCCCTACCGAGTACGCCGATGCGTTGCTGCAAAGCGGCAATCCGGCGTCGCGATGGCGAGATGACGTAAAAAGGCTCGCTGTTGATGACTACGAGATCACTGCAGGTTGCCATGCGTTATATGTGGGCGTGATCGATGATCAAGAGAGCCAGCAGCTGTTCTCACGGATCCAAGGGTCCCATATCCTGAGCATCAGCGAGCGTAATGATTCGTGCGCTATGGGCAGCATGTTTTGCCTCAACATCGAAGACGGGTTGGTCACATTTGACGTCAATCTCGATGCGGTGGCGCGAAGTGGCGTCAAGGTCCACCTCCACGTCCTGAAACTGGGCAGACGAACATCCCGCCCATGACGTCACAGCAAGAACATCCTTCGGCTAGAGCGCGCACCCTCAACAGCGTCCTGCGGCGGACGCACTTCAAAGTGGCGCTTATTGCTCTCGCCCTCGCTGGGCTGTCCCTTACATTGGTGGGGCTATTGGCGTTGCGTGCCTATTCTTCGCACAACCTTCTTCTTGTCGCTCGCTCCATCAGCTACACGGCTGAAGCCGCGGTCGTGTTCAGGGACGCAGAAGCCGCAATAGAATCCGTACGCCTGATTGCCGAGCCTGAAGAAGTGGCGTCCGTAAGAATCATCGACCGCCAAGGCGAGGAACTGGTCAATTGGGAAAATATGCAATCCGGGTTGCTGCCCAAGGTTGAGCGTCTGATCAGCCGCATCTTGCAGCCCAGCCCAGTGATTATGCCCATCATGCATGACGATGCCTCCGTGGGCCAGCTTGAGCTTGTGGGTAGCGGCAAAGGCCTGCTTTCTTTTCTGATCAACGGTCTCTTACTGTTAGGCGCCTGCCTGTTACTGAGTGCGGTAGGGGCGTCCCGTTTGTCACGGAGCGTCATTCAAGGGATCGCTCAGCCTCTGCGGAATCTGGCAAAAGTGGCGCACAGTGTTCGTTACCATGGCACTTTCGACCATCGGGTTCCGCCAGCCGACATCGTCGAGTTGAACGAACTGGGCAAAGATTTCAACGATCTGCTCGACGAAGTGGAAGCCTGGCGAGCCCATTTGCATGAAGAAAACGCGGTATTGAGCCATCGCGCCAGCCACGATAGCCTTACGGGCCTTGCCAACCGAGAGTTTCTCCGGACCCGTTTAAACCGCGAGATTCGCGGGGCTGACGAGCAAGGCCAACGGCTCGCCTTGATGTATATGGATTGCGACCGCTTCAAATACATAAACGACACCTTTGGTCACGGCGCGGGTGACGACGTGCTCAAGACTCTGGCTACAAGGTTGCATGGTCAACTACGTAAAAATGACCTGCTCGCTCGTATGGGCGGCGATGAATTTGCCGCTGTCATATCGCCCTATTATCAGATCGAAGATCTGCACGAGATCGCGTGCAATATCCAGGAGGCAGCGGCAATACCCATAAAACTGACTAATGGCCACATCGTCGCCGTGTCATTGAGTATTGGTATTGCCGTGTTTCCCGACGATGCCCAAACCATGGACGGACTGCTGGAAGTTGCTGATGCAATGATGTATCGAGCGAAACGTTCGTCATCGGATGAGCGCCGTGCGGCGCACTTCGCGAACATGGATGCAATCACTGAGTAAAAGGAACTGATTATGGCTTTTCTGCATCGACGCAATTTTTTCACATTCATTCTGCTTCTGATCACCACGTTGATGATTTCCGCCTGCCAAACAATACCTCCGGGCCTGACGCCGCAGCAGATCGCGGTACTCAAGAAAGAAGGCTTTGTGCAGAATGAAGATGACTGGGAGCTCAGCCTGTCGGGTAAGTTCCTGTTCGATGTCGACAAGGACGTACTTGGCAAGGAAAGCACCTTAGCCTTGCAGCGCTTGGCCCAGGCCCTGCTTGACGTCGGCATCGCACGGGTGCGCGTCGACGGCCACACGGACGATACGGGGGAAAGCGCATACAACATGCTGCTTTCAGAACGTCGCGCGCAAACCGTTGCCGACAAACTGGTCAGCAGCGGTATGCGGCGCGACATGGTGCAGATTCGCGGTTTGGGCGATACCCAGCCGGTTAAACCCGGTAAAACCCGCGAGGATCGCCGGGAGAATCGCCGGGTAGTCGTCGTGGTTTCGTCATCGGCTCCAAACTAACGATGCGCGTTCTGCTTTGTAGCGGTAGCGGAAGCCACGAAAGAGGATGGCTGGGCGAAGTGGGAAGTTTGTGCCGTATCTCACAAGACCATGGCTATCCGTTTACAGACTTTGACGCCGCAAGACCATTCCCTTACTATATGGAAAAAGTAAGGAATATGCCATGTCTGAAGCTACTCTCACCAGCAAGGGTCAGGTCACCATTCCGATAGAGATCCGCCGCAGGCTTGGGGTCAGTGCCCAAGACCGGATCACCTTTACGCCCATGCCGGATGGCACTGTGGTCCTGAGGGCCAAGAGCAAATCAATCAAAGATCTTGAGGGCATGCTCACGCCCGAGCCGGGCATCAAGGTGTCTGTGGATGAAATGAGTCTGGGGATACGCTGATGGCTGCGCTCGACACCAATGTGCTGGTGCGCTGGCTGGTTAATGATGATGCGCGCCAGACAGCGTCTGTGGGGGCGTTGCTTGATTTGCATGCTGCTACGGGCGACTTGCTGTTTGTGCCGCTGACAGTGGCGCTGGAAATCGAATGGGTGCTTAGGGCACGATATCGTTTCGACAAAGCCACCGTCATAGGGACCTTTGACGCCATGCTGACAGCAGCAGAGCTTGAATTCCAGCACGAAGCGGCCCTTGAGCAGGCGCTGTGGCACTTCAGGCAAGGCGGTTCGCCAGACTTTGCGGATTGTCTGCATCTGGCTTTGGTGGGCAACGCTGAGCGCGGGCCGCTGTTCACATTTGATCGGAAGGCTGCGAAGCTGGATGGTGCGCAGCTGCTGACTTGCTGAACCCTTTCAGTCTAGATACGCACCGGCGTGCGCTTCACCCTGTCACCAAAGCTTCAAGTTCCGCCTTCAGCATGCTGGCGATTTCCGCCTGGCGCGGCACCAGCATGCGTTCGGTGACTGAGCCGACTCCCAGTGCGAACAGCGGGGCCCCCGGGATGGTGGTTTCAGGGGTACAGGCCACGCCAGTCGTGCGATGCACGGCGTAGTTGGTCATCACGGTATAGCCCCTGTCCTTGGAGTTTTGCCGGAACTTCCAGATCAGGTCGGGGGTGATGCCGGTGTAGTCTTTCAGGCGCGGTGTGTTGGCTTCGACGGCCAGTTTGGCTTCGTCGTCGGTCAGGGCGGCCAGCAAGGCCATGCTTGGGGCGCCGACCCCCAGCGGGTGCCGTTTCCCGGGGTAGGTGCCGAGAATCTGCACAGGGTAATGGCCGATTTCGCGGTGCACGCCAACCGAATCGTTACCGTCGCGCACCACCAGATAAACGGCATCGCCAAAATGGGCGGCGAGTCGGCGCATGGCCATGATGATGCATGCCAGAAGGTCGGGGGAGATATACGGGTTGGGGGGCGTGTCGGGCAGCGGGCTGCTGCCTAGGGCCTGGGCCGCAAGATAGCGCTTTCCGTCAGGCCTTTTCCGGACCCAGCCGCTTTCTTCAAGGGCGGAGAGCATTCTGTGAACGGTGGGCCGCTGTATGCCTGTACGCAGTGCGATTTCTGTGGCACCCAACCCATCCGGCAAGACGGCCCGGAGCAAGGCCAGTATATAAAGCCCGCGTCGTAAAGCCTGCGTGCCGTCATTTGCGCCGGGCCGGAGTGCTTCACCGGCACGGCGAGGGGGCTTGCCTTGCCTCGCCATGTCGGATGGAGCCTGTCTTTAAGACTGCTCTACGCTGATGCCCAGACGATCGATAAGGGATGTCCAGGTTTCGGTTTCCTTGGCGATGAATGAACGCATTTCTTCGGGGGTCGATGTACCGAAGATGAAGGTTTCATAGCCTTTCCCGAAGCCTTCCTCGCCCATGATTTCCTTGATCGTGGCATTCAGCTTTTCGATGGCGGCCGGGGGGCTGCCGGCAGTCGTCAGCAGGCCGTACCATTCGGTTGTTACCAGATCGATGCCTTGTTCCTTGAACGTTGGGACGTCGGGGTAGAGCGGATGCCGCTCTGTGCTGGTCACGCCGATGGCACCCAGTTTCTTGCCCTTGTACTGTTCGTAGGCCTGGACGGCTGTGCCCCACAGTACCTGAGTATGCCCGGCCAGGGTGTCGACTGTTGCGGGGGCGCCGCCATTGTAGGGAATGTGGATGGCCTCGGTTGTGACGACGTCCTTGAACATTTCCGCCGAGAGCCCCGCCATGGTGCCGTAGCCCGGCGAAGCCATGTTGACAGGCTTGGTCTTGGCCAGCTCCAGCATTCCCTTGATGTCCTTGGGGGCGAAGTCAATATTGGTATAGGCAACGATTGGCACGGTGGCCAGCATGGAGACCGGGGCCAGATCTTTCAGAAGATCGTAGGGCACTTTGTCTTTCATCAACCCCGGATTGGTTGCCGCGCTGCTTACCGCAAGTATCAAGGTATGGCCGTCAGGCTTGGCGCGTACCACGGCGTTGGTGCCGATCATGGTGGCGGCGCCGGGCCGGTTTTCAACCACAACAGGATGGCCGAATTTTTCTGCCATTTTGTTGGCAAGTAGCCGCCCGATCTGGTCGGTGGAACCCCCCGGCGGGAACGGCACAATGATCGTCATGGGGCCGTTGGGGAAGGAATCTTGGGCTTGCACGGCTGGCGCAGCAAAGACCGAGCCTATCAGCACGGCAGTGGACAGCA
>JBAYOJ010000174.1:0-6077 GCA_041678385.1 Burkholderiaceae bacterium
CGGGTCGTTACCGCACTTTTTCAGGCCGGCAACGAAACCGGTACCATCGAACATATCGCCAATCAAACGGCCGTCGGGATCGCGCCGTATCGTATTGACCGCCCCTATGGCTCGCGCCGCATCACCGATTTCGTCGCATAAATCCAGGGCGGCGACCTTATGAGGAACCGTCACGATGTATCCGCCCAAGTTGCGAACCTGGCGGAAGGCTGCGAACACTTCCGGCAAACCTGCTGCCGACACATGAAAGGGCACCAATACCGCGTCGCGGCCCTGCTGTTCGAAAATCCTGTTGAGCATCTGCGGCGTCTGCACTTGATCGATGGGATCCGCCACTATCCCGAACAGCCTTGTGTTGCCTGTAATCATGTCAGCACTTCACCTTGTCATTATTTTCCCACCAGCGTCCGCAGCAAGACGACCCGGCCTGCGGAACCCAACTGTCGTTGAACCCGCTCTCAACCTTCAGGCATCGGCGTTCTTTGCTGCACGCTCATCGAGCACTTCTTTGGCAATACGATAGCCGTCCACCGCTGCAGGCATGCCGCAATAGCAGGCTGCATGCAAAAGGATTTCCTGGAGTTCCTCGCGCGTCCATCCATTGTTGAGAGCCCCATTCAGGTGAACCTTGAGCTCATGGCGGCGGCCCAGCGCGATCAGCACGCTAAGGGTGACAAGACTGCGGGTCTTGAGATCCAAGCCAGGGCGGCCCCACACGGCGCCCCACGCCAGCTCGGTGACGGCATCCTGCAAAGGCTGCAGGAAATCGTCTTCCTGGGCATTTTTGATGGATCGTTCCACATAATCATCGCCAAGGGTCTGGCGGCGATTCTGGTGGCCGATGGCAATCACCTCATCGCGTACGGGGTTGAAGGCTTTTTTGTTGTTGGACATGCAAGTCTCCTGACGGAAATAAGATATAGCGGTTTTTTTGTGTATTCATAGGCTCAGTCGGTCGGGGCACCCTGAGGACTGATCACACGACCTGTCCGCAGGAGCCTGCCCTGGGATGATGGTAACCCCCAAAAGCTATCAGGAATTCTGCACCCCGCCAGGGTGACCATATAGCCTATTCTGCAGGATTCCCGCCACCTGGGGCAGGCTGATAACCCGTGGTCCGGCGCGCCGGGGCGTCTGACGGCAGCAGCAGCACCATGGCAGCGGTGCCGAGCGCGATGACGGCCATGGCCATGAACAGAACGGCAAAGCTGGAAGCCTTGACGACCGGCCCCAGCATCCACACCGCCAGTGAACTGACGCCAAAGGACACGGCCAGCCGCATGCCGGCCACCCGCGACCGGACGCTGTCGTCCACATACTTGACGATCATGGCTTCGGTGAAGGGAATGGAACCGAAGATACATACCATGGCGCCCAGCAACGCCAGGAACAGCCACCATCCACTGGCTACGGCCGCCAGCACCAGCCAGGGGATCTGCGCCAGCACCATACCGAGATACAGACGCTTGAGCGGCACACGATCAATAAGATGCCCCACCACGACCTGTGTCAAAGACGCCAGTGTGTAGATCAATGCCAGCAGCAGCCCGATCATGGCTGGATCCTGAATGAGACCGTCAAAGCGTTCAGTCAGGAACTGGGTATTGCCATTGGTAGTGAAGTTGAACAGCAGGCTGCCGGTGATGGCCGCCACTGTCATGACAACCAGGGCACGGGCCAATTGCGCTGGAGGCAGCACAATCTGGGGTGGTTTGCGGCTGCGGCCCGGCGCCGGGCCTTGGGGTGCACACCACAGCGCGAAGGCGACCCCGCAAGCCAGGGAAATCAGGCCGGGAACGACAAAGGCCGCGCGCCAGCCCCACCATTGGACAAGCAGACCCGTGAGCAGCGCGGCGCCGGCCACACCCAGGTTGCCTGCAAGACCGTTGATGCCGATGACCATGCCGGGACGGCTGGCCCGCTGGACCAGCATGGGTATGCCCACTGGATGATAGATGGCGGCAAAAAGACCGATCAAGGCCAGGCCCGATGCAAGCTGCCACGGCCCCTGCGCCAGGGCGGTAAGCAGTGCCGCCGCCCCCAGCCCGAAGAAAAACACCAGCATCATTTGCCGACGACCCCAGAGATCCCCCAGGCGCCCCGCCGGCACTGAACCAAGGCCGAACAGGAGGAACGCACCGACGCTATAGGGCATCAGGTCTTCCCAGCGGCTGAAGCCGAATTCAATGGCGATGGTGCCCACCGCCGTTGCAAAAATCAGCAGGAACAGGTGATCGAGCGCATGCCCTATATTGAGCAGCAGTGAAACCCTGCGAGGGTGATCTTTGAGCGTGTCCGGGCTCGATGGTGCTGACACTGAACTTTTCATATTCATGAGGGAAAGTCTGCCAGATATAGAATAAGTCGTCTTTCGAGGTTTCTTGGCAGACTATCGCAAAATGGACAACTTTGTTCTACAAACCGACTCAAATTCCAGCTCGCCTGTCGACCTACCTACAGCCAGTGATGGGCCACTGTTGGTTGCACGCCGCAAATTCTTTTCTGGAGGCACCCATATTGCGCCCCACCGGCATATACGCGGCCAGTTTCTGTTCGCCGCCACGGGCACCATGTCCGTGCGCACGCCAGGGCATGCATGGCTGGTCCCCCCCAGCCGGGCGCTCTGGATACCGGCCGATACGGAACACGCCATCGACACCTATGGCGACCTGCACATGCGAACGCTGTATCTGAATGCCGCCAGTGCCGAAAAGCTGCCACAGAACTGCGTGGTCCTGGAAATCACGGCCTTGCTGCGCGAACTGATCCTGCGCATGACCTCGCCGGAAATGGCCGACGATAACGAAATGCTGATCCTGGTTGCCCAGCTTGCCGTCCTGGAAATCAGCAAGCTGCCCAGCTGCACACTGGAACTGCCCTTGCCCACCGACCCGGAACTGCTGCAGCTGTGCGAACGATTTCTGCGTAATCCTGCCCATGGCGCTGGCCCTGAGCAGCTGGCCGGAAGCCCCCGCAGTCTGTATCGGCGCTTTCTTGCCGAGACCGGCCTCAGCTTTGTGCAGTGGCGCAAACAAGCCTGCCTGCTTCATGCCGTGCGCCTTCTGAGCGCTGGTCACCCGGTCACTGAAGTCGCTCTGGAACTGGGTTATGAAAGCCCCAGTGCATTCTCGGCAATGTTCCGCCGCAGCCTGGGCGCTACACCCCGCACCTTCCTGCCCCGTCCCGCCACCGTCGATAGACCATCAGTCTGACCCATTGCCGATCTATCGCGGTTACGGCGATCCGGGGTAACTTGTCTCCTGATGGCGCTTTCTTCCAAACCCTTTCATTCGAGAGGCAGGCATGCACAACGAAAACAGAAAATCCACAAGAGTATCCATTTTGGGCGCGGGACTGATGGGGCATGGCATTGCTCAGGCATTCATGACAGCCGGTTTCGATGTTTCCATATGGGATCCTGAGCCCGCCGCCCGCGCAAGCGTGATCAGCCGCATTACAGATCACCTGGCACTCATGGGTGATGACCGCCCGGTGAATGTCCGGGTCTGCGAAACTCTGGATGACTGCGTGGCGGAATGCGATCTGCTCGTAGAAGCGGCGCCCGAAAAACTCGACGTGAAGCGCGCACTCATACGAGAAGTCGACGCCTTGAACCCGAGCTGCATCATTGCCACCAACACGTCCGTGCTCAGGATCACGGAAATTGCCGCCGAATCCTCCCTGCCGGAACGCGTTGTGGGAACGCACTGGTGGAACCCACCTTATCTCATGCCCCTGGTAGAGGTTGTGAGGGGGGAAAGAACCAGCGAAGATGTCGCGCGCCAGGCGGCCGAATGGCTGCGCGCAGCGGGCAAGGTCGCCGTGGACGTCTATCGCGACGTCCCTGGTTTTGTCGGCAACCGCATGCAGCTTGCCCTGATCCGCGAAGCGGCGCATATCGTCGAAGAAGGCATCTGCTCGCCCGAAACCGTTGATCTCGTCGCCCGCCTGACCTTCGGCCGCCGGCTTCCCGCCATCGGCCCGCTACGGAATTCCGACTTCATCGGGCTGGATCTGATTCACGCCATCATGGACTACCTGTTGCCCTCGCTTTCCGATACCAAGCAACCCTCACGGCTGTTCCAGGAAAAGATCCAGGCCGGCGCTCTGGGGGCCAAAACGGGTAGTGGCGTCTATGAGTGGCAGGAAGCCGAACGCGACGAAACAGAAAGACGCCTGTTGCAGCATCTCATTGACCTGGAGCGCATGGAAAAGGGCCACGGCGCACCGTAAAAAAACGCAAGGACGTCATAGGCCCGCCCCGCTGCACAGTTACACTCATGTTTGCATGCTCATTCCATCATTATTGAGATGAAGATATTGTGTTTCATGTAATCATGGGGCTGCTGGCCCTGTATGCGGCATGGCGGCTGGTATGGCGCCGCCGCTGGCCCTACCGGGCCAAATGGGCGGTTTTTCTGGTGCTGCTGGCAAGCTCGCAACACCATCTGGTCACACGCACTTTCTTCGGGTCCATGGCCTCGCCCGAAGTCCCTGGCTGGCTGTTGATGGCCCTGGGCTGGGCATTCGGCAGCATGCTCATCACTGCTTGCGTGTTCTTCATTGTCGACGTCATGGGCGGTCTGGCGTCGCTGCTATCACGACGCACGGGCCACGCCCTGCTGGATTCCCGCAGCGCTCTGCGCCCTCTCATCGCCGTGGCCGTGATGGCGCTATCTGCCCTGGGTGTGTGGCAGGCGGTTCGCGTACCCGAAGTACATACGGTCGAAATCACCTTGCCGAAACTGCCCCGGGCCTTTGATGGTTTCCGCATGGTCCAACTGACCGATCTGCACGCCAGCCGGTTGTTGGAGCGGCCATGGATGGATGCGGTCGTTGACAGGGCCAATGCCTTGCAGCCTGATCTCATTGTGCTGACCGGCGACATGGTCGACGGAACGACTCAGGCACGTAAAGACGATGTAGAGCCGCTGAGCCGGCTAAGCGCCCCCCACGGGGTATTCGCCATTCCAGGCAACCACGAATACTACGAGGAATACCAGCCCTGGCTGCAGCGTTTTGAAGAGCTGGGTCTGCACATGCTGCTGAACGAGCGCATTGCCATCAGGAATGGCAGCGACGCCATCTTCATCGCGGGCATTACCGACCCGGCTGCGACACGCTTCGACATGCCGCCACCCGACATCCAGCAGGCCGTAGCCGGCCTCACGCCGGAAGATACCGTCATCCTGCTCAGCCACAGGCCGCCAGGGGCGCAGCGGAATGCGCACGCCGGGGCGGATCTCCAGCTTTCTGGCCACACGCATGGCGGGCAGGTGTGGGGGCTGCACTGGATCACACAATGGGCCAATGGGGGCTACGTGTCCGGGCTCTACGCCATCGACGACATGCAATTGTTCGTCAGTCACGGGGCTGGTCTGTGGAACGGCTTTCCACTCCGCCTGGCGCGCCCTTCCGAAATCACCGAAATCATTCTGCGCGCTGAAACCCCACCCAGCAACAGCACCAAAAACCTCTAAAGAAACGGAGCTCCCGGCATGACAATCGAGATCATCGTGGTCCTTACCATCGCCTTGATCGCCATACTGCTGTTTGCTACTGAGAAGCTGCGCATTGATGCGGTGGCGCTACTCGTGCTGACAGGCCTGGCCATCACTGGCCTGGTCAGCCCCGGCCAGGCGCTCAGCGGGTTCAGCAATGGCGCCACCATCACGGTGGCCGCCATGTTCGTCCTGGCGGCAGGCCTGCAGAACAGCGGGGCTTTATCCGGGATAGGCAACCTGCTGGGGCGCGCCAAATCCCCCCTGCAGTTCCTCATCACGCTTTTTGCCGTTCTGGCGGTCATCGCGCCTTTTGTCAACAACACGGCCGTAGTGGCAGTATTCATGCCCATTGTGCTGGCGGCGACGGCCAGCATCGGCATGTCTGCCTCAAAAGCCCTGATCCCACTGTCTTACGTATCGCAGATGGCTGGTGTTTGCACCTTGGTCGGTACCTCGACCAACCTGCTGGTCAACGGTATGGCGAAAGATCTGGGCCACCCCGGCTTCAGCATGTTCGAATTCACCTCGCTGGGGGTGATCTGCCTGGCGGCCGGCTGCTTCTACCTGCTTACC
>JBAYOJ010000175.1:0-5974 GCA_041678385.1 Burkholderiaceae bacterium
CGATCATGGCTGCTCTTGGTTGGAGTTGTGGAATTCTTCAATAATGCGCTGGCGATCTTCATCGAGTTCGGGTGAAAGCTTGCGCGTGGATCCGTCAGGAAAGGCGGACATCTTGAAAGGATTACCGACCACCCTTAACGGGCCCAACACCGGATCGGCGGTAGTGACCAGCATATTGCGCGCTGCCACCTGAGGATGATTGACCGCCTGCTCTATGTTGTTGATATGGCCGATGGGCACGCCCAAAGGAGCCAACCTGGCTACCCACCCATCAGAAGTATCTTTGGCGAGCTCTTTATTGATTTCTGCCCGCAGGGCGGGGCGGTTTTCCACACGCTTGACGTTGGTTTCGTAATCGGGATGAGCGGCAAGATCGGGGCGGCCGAGCACCTCGCAAAACTGCCGGAACAGTTTATCGTTGCCGCATGCCAGCGTGATATGACCGTCCTGGGTGGGAAAAGCCTCGAAAGGCATGATGGCTGGATGCAGTGAACCCATGCGTGTCGCCACTTCACCCGTCATCAAATAACGCGAAATCGGGGTTTCAAGTATGGACAGCATGCAATCGAACATCGCCATATCGATATGGGTGCTTTCGCCCGTACGTTCGCGGTGCAGCAACGCGGCATTGATGGCATTGGCAGTAAAAAGGCCGGTACCCACGTCGGCGATCGAAATGCCGGTGCGGCAGGGTTCACCACCTTCTTCGCCGGTGATGCTCATCATGCCGGATACACCCTGCATCACCATGTCGTAGCCGGGCTTGTTCCGTTCGGGCCCGGAATGACCATAGCCCGACACCGATGCATAGATCAGCCGTGGAAAGCGTGCATGGACGGCTTCCCAGCCATAGCCTAATTTTTCCATCACCCCTGGGCGGAAATTCTCGACGACCACGTCGGCACCCGCCAGCATGGAATCGAGAATCTCGCGATGATCTTCGTTTTTCAGATCAAGGGCAATTGATTCCTTGTTGCGATTGATGGAGTTGAAATAGCAAGGGCGGCCCTGAATGAAGGGCCCATAGGCACGGGAATCGTCACCCTTGCCAGGTTCTTCCACCTTGATGACGCGTGCGCCCATTTCGGACAACAGCATGGTTGCATACGGGCCTGCCAGCACCCGTGAGAGATCGACGATAGTGATCCCGGTAAGAGGTCCTTGGATCCTTGTCATGGTTAAGTCTTGCCCCCTCATCCAGTTCAAAAATTATTATGTGGGAATGATGCCATATTTTTCCCTTGTGAGAAACTTATTTTTTTGCGAGAATAATCTAAAACCATTGCAAAAACACGAGGAGACCTGATGAGCGCCGCTCGATCCAAACCCGTGCCCACACCCGAAACCCAGCATTTCTGGGATGGCACTCGCGAACATAAGCTCTTGCTGCAACAGTGCAGCAGCTGCAGCCACACCTACTTCCCCCCCCGCCCTTTTTGCCCCAAGTGTGCTGGGCGCGATGTCAAGGTGATCCCCTCCAGCGGGCGCGCAAAGCTTTACAGCTATGTTATTGGCCAGCGGCCGGCACCCGGCTTCGAACCCCCCTATTCCATTGCAGTGGTCGAGCTTGAAGAAGGCCCACGCATGATGAGCAATATTGTCGATTGCCCGCAAACACCCGAAGCCCTGGTACTGGACATGCCTCTTGAGGTCACCTGGAACAAACTCGACGACGAGATCACACTGCCTCAGTTTCGTCCTGCAGGCAAGGGGGTACAACCATGAAGCGGGGAAGCATTGCCATCGTCGGTGCGGCCGAATCCACCGATATGGGCCTCATCAAGAACCTGTCGCAAACGGGTATCCATTGTGATGCCGCCCTGAACGCACTGAAAGACGCAGGCCTGAAACCCTCCGACATCGACGGCGTAGCCTGCGCGGGTGAATATCCGGTCAATCTGGCCTTTCAGCTGGGCATCACGCCTAAATGGCTGGACGGTACATATTCGGGCGGCTGCTCGTTCATGCTGCATGTGCGCCATGCTGCGGCCGCCATTGAAGCCGGGCTCTGCAGCACGGTATTGATCACCCATGGCGAAAGCGGCAAATCACGCATCGGCTACTACATGGGGCAGAACCTGGCACCCACTGGCACGATAGGGCAGTTCGAAATGCCTTACGCGCCATTTTCCCCTGCCAATCTGTTCACCATTCCCGTACTGCGATACATGAAGGAATACGGGCTGACGCACGAACAACTGGCTACGGTCTCCGTCATTCAGCGTGAATGGGCGTCCCGCAACCCACGGGCTACCTTCAAGGACCCGATCACGGTCGACGACGTGCTTAATTCCAGGATGATCGCCTACCCTTTCCGCCTGCTGCAATGCTGCCTGGTGACAGATGGCGGGGGCGCACTCATTCTGACCAAGGCCGACCGCGCCAAAGATTTCCCCACCAAGCCGGTCTACATCCTGGGCACAGGCGAAAGCTGCGAAACGCCGCTCATCAGCCAGATGGAAGACTTCACGACATCCAAGGCGTTCCGTGTCAGCGGCAAGCTGGCATTCGAATCTGCCGGCATCAAGCATGCCGATGTAGACCACCTGATGGCCTACGACGCGTTTGCCCATTTGCCCATTTACGCACTCGAAGACCTGGGTTTCGTGCCACGTGGCGAAGCGGGCGCCTTCATTTCCGATCGTCATACCGCGCCTGGCGGCAAGCTACCCGTCAACACGAATGGCGGTGGCCTGAGCTACATGCACTCGGGCATGTATGGCATGTACGCCCTGCAGGAAAGCGTGAGACAAATGCGCGGCGTTGCCCCGGCACAAGTGCCTGACGCCAGGATTTCCGTCTGCCACGGGGTGGGCGGTTTCTTTGGTGCATCCGGCACCATCGTGATGGGCAACGAACGGCCAGACTGAAGCCGGCGCCGCAAATCCCTTAGTTCAGACACGCAGATCGCAAGGACACCGTCCATGGAAGATTACCGTAGCAAGTACCCCGGCCTGCCTTCTCCACCGGATGCCGGCCAGCCCATGCTGCCGCCGGGCACTTATGCCGGCAAGACCGTTCTCATCACCGGGGGAGGTACCGGGCTGGGGAAAGCCATGGCCACCGAATTTTCCCGTCTGGGTGCAAACATCGTCATTGCCAGCCGCAACCCAGCGCACCATACGGCCGGCCTCGCAGCCGTGGAAGACGCTGGCGGCAAGGCCATTGCCGTGAAGATGGATGTACGCGACCCTGATCAGGTCGCGCACACTTTCAACGAAGCGGAACAGGCTTTCGGTGTGGTGGATGTACTCATCAACAACGCGGCCGGCAACTTCCCTGTGCCGGCAGCTGACCTCTCACCCAACGGGTGGCGGGCGGTAACCGGCATCGTTCTGGATGGCGCCTTCTTCTGCAGCCAGGAATTCGCCAAACGTTGCGTAGCGGCCGGCAAGCCCGGCGCCATTCTCAATATTCTGGTGGCCTACGCCACCGGTGCCGCCCCCGGCCACGCCCACAGTGCGGCGGCCAAGGCCGGTGTGCTGAGCCTGACCAATTCCCTGGCCGTGGAATGGGCACCCGACGGCATTCGTGTCAACGCGCTGTCACCAGGTATCTTTCCACACGAAAACCATGGCCCTGACATGCTGATACAGCGCCCCGATGGCTATGAAGCCGAATGGCGCAATGTGCCGGCGCTTCGAACCGGGCGCACCCACGAACTGGGCTGGGCTGCCACTTATCTGTGCTCGCCCTACGCAGCCTATGTCACCGGTATGGACTTCACCATAGACGGTGCCGAGCGTCACAGGCGGGCCTTGCGGCAGGGGGCAGCCATACCCATTCGAGAACAGTTACCCCCGCGGCGGGTGGATGCATGATCGGCAACACCCGAACCGGCCCGCTCTCTGGCCTGATCATCATCGAAATGGCGGGTCTCGGGCCCGTACCCTTCGCGGGCATGATGTTGGCCGACGCTGGGGCTCGTATCATCCGTATCCGCAGTCGCCGGGCGCTTTCCGTGAGCGGCACCGTCGACCCGCAGCAGGATCCTTTATCCCGTGGCCGGATAGATCTCACACTGGATCTGAAAAAAACGGCTGATGTAGATACTTTATTGCGCCTTGTGGAAGCTGCCGATGCCTTGATCGAAGGCTATCGACCCGGCGTGATGGAACGCCTGGGTGCCGGCCCCGATGTCTGCCTGGCCCGCAACCCGGCGCTAGTGTATGGCCGCATGACGGGCTGGGGCCAGCATGGCCCATTGGCTCATGCTGCCGGGCACGACATCAACTACATCGCCATTTCCGGGGCACTGCATGCCATCGGCACACGCGAGCAACCCGTGCCGCCCCTGAACCTGGTTGGTGATTTTGGCGGTGGCGGAGCCATGCTTGCCTTTGGCATCAGTAGCGCCCTGGTGCATGCGATACGCACCGGTGAAGGCCAGGTGATCGACGCGGGCATGAGCGACGGCGCCGCCTATCTCATGGCGCCATTCTATGCTCGCAAGGCAAGCGGCGCATTCCATGATGAACGCGAAAGCAATGCACTTGATGGGGGCGCCCCTCATTACGGTGTCTACCGTTGCGCAGATGGCAAATTTATCAGCATAGGCCCGCTTGAAGAACAGTTCTGGGGGTTGTTCCTGGAACTCATCGGCCTGAAGGAAGACCCCTTGTTTGCCGCCCGCCATGACCGTACACAATGGCCCCTGCTGCGCGAGAAACTGGCGCAACGCTTTGCCACCCGCACGCGGGACGCATGGTGTTCGTTGCTAGAAGGGACGGACGCTTGCGTCGCCCCGGTGCTGAGCCTGGAAGAGGCCCCAAAACACCCACACAATATCGCTCGCCACAGCTTCATTGACACCAACGGCGCCATAGTGCCCGGGCCTGTTCCGCGCTTCAGCCGCAGTCATGGCGTCCCGGCGCCCCCCACAAGCGATACGAGCGCCATTGCCGATTTATTGGCGCAGGCTGGCTTTACAGAAAGCGAAAGCGCTGCCCTGCGTCGAGCTTGAGTTACACCCGTCGTCAGTACCTTCTCATCATAATTATCAGGAGACTACCCCATGAAAACAACCACGTTTCAAACGCTGCGCCGGCGCACGCTGGGCCTTGCGTTGGCGGCCGGCACACTGGCCATTCCTTTGGGCGCCCATGCCCAGGAATTCCCTTCCCGCCCCATTAAAATGATCGTTCCCGCCTCCCCGGGGGGTTCGACAGACGTCATGGCCCGCACCCTGGCCAAAGTCATGGGTGAACAAAATAACGCAAATATTGTCGTGGAAAACAGGGCTGGCGCCTCAGGTTCCATCGGCGTGCAGGCCACCATCAACGCGCCTCCCGATGGCTACACCATCATGCTTACGCTGGCCGACGCAACCACGATCTACCCACTCACGAAAAAAGTCCGGCCCTACCAAGCTCACAAAGACCTTACACCTTTGGCACAGGTTGCATGGACCGACATCCTGTTCTCAGTCCCTGCCAAATCACCCTACCAGACCATAGGCGACCTCATAGCAGCCTCAAAGACCGGGAAGCTGGCCTATAGCTCGAACGGGCACGGTACGACCACGCACCTTTGGATAGAACTGTTCAAGCAAAGCACAGGCGCCCAACTGCTGCACGTGCCATACAAGGGTGCTGCCCCGGCGCTGCAGGGCATGGTAGCCGGTGAAACCCATCTGGCGGTGTCATCTCCCGCCAGCGCCAAGGTCATGCTTGATGGCGGCTTGCTTCGCCCCCTGGCCATCGCAAGCCGGGAACGCAGCCCGGCATTTCCGGATGTCCCCACCTTTGTGGAAAGTGGCTACCCCGACCTTCTCATGGGTGCATGGTTCGGCGTATTCGGCCCGGCCGGCATGGACCCGGCCATAGCCGACAAGCTGCATTCCATGATCATCGCGGCGATTCAATCGCCGGAATACCAGAAGCACGCCAAGTCATTCATGTTCGAGCTGCCCATCATATCGCGCGAAGCATTCGCAAAGCTGGTGGCCGACGATACCCCCATATGGCTGAAAGCC
>JBAYOJ010000176.1:0-5957 GCA_041678385.1 Burkholderiaceae bacterium
CTATGCAGCCGTGCAGTTCAAGCTTTCGGTCTATCTGGCGGCGGTGGCGCTGGGGCTACTGGTCATCGGGCCGATTTCCGACCGCTATGGGCGCCGGCCGGTGCTGCTGGGTGGGCTGCTCATGTTCGTGCTGGGGTCTGTGGTGTGCATGCTGGCACCCAGCATTGGTGTCCTGAATTTCGGCCGGGTGATACAGGCCTTGGGCGGTTGTGCGGGGATTGCACTGAGCCGGGCGATTGTCCGCGATTTGTATGATCGTACCCAGGCGGCCAGCATGATCGGCTATGTAACCATGGGGATGGCGGTTGCGCCCATGGTGGCGCCGACTATAGGCGGCTTGCTGGAAGCCTTGCACGGCTGGCGGGCGGCTTTCGGCTTTCTGGCCCTCTTTGGCTTTGGCACCCTGGCCGTGGTGTACGTGCTGCTGCATGAAACCAACCCGTGGCGGGGCGCAACGGCAGGGCCCCAGAAGTTGCTTGATGGCTACGGCAAGCTGTTCCGTATCCCTGCGTTCTGGGGCTTTGCACTGACGGCGGGCTTCTCGTCCTCGGCGTTTTTCTCCTTCGTGGGCGGGGCGGCTTACGTGGTGATCGACCTGATGGGACGCACGCCGGTGGAATACGGGCTGTATTTCGGTATCGTTTCTGTGGGCTACATCATTGGCAACTTTCTGTCCGGCCGTTTTGTGGCCAAGGTCGGGCCTCCGCAGATGATCCGGCTGGGCGCGGTGCTGGCGTTCGCGGCCGTACTGCTTACCGGTTTTCTGTATGCGCTGGACAATATGCAGCCGGCTTTCCTGTTTCTGCCGACCATGTTTCTTGGTATGGGCAACGGGCTGGTCATGCCCAGCTGTATTGCGGGTGCCGTCAGTGTCAAACCCGAAGTGGCTGGCGCCGCTTCAGGCCTGGCGGGCAGCATACAGATTGGTTTCGGGGCGGTGGTTGCGCCCATAGTCGGGGCGTTGGTAGCCACGTCGGCCTGGCCCATGATATTGATGACAGGCTTGTGTACGCTTATGGCCATGCTGACCATGCGGTTGGTGACCCGATAGGCGGCAGGCATGGCAAAGCCGCCTCGATTCAGCGCGGCGCCTGCGACAGGTCGGCATGCAGAATCCGGCGGATTTCGATGATGGCGGCGGGCGTCTGCTGCACGCTGTGGCCGGATACGATGACTTTTTCTGTCAGGGCGCCCTGCAGGTGGGCGCTGGGGTAGGGCACCAGGCCGTCATCCGATTCATGCAGTGGCCCGTCGGGGTGGGACCGGGCGATGATCGAGTGATAAGGCAGGCCGGGCGCGATCGGCAGCTCTGCCGCAGCACGCATGAAGGGGTCGTTTTCGTCAAGGTTTTCGATGCTGTTGCGGATCTGCATTTGTTGTTGCGGGTGGGCCGGGTCTTTCCCGGCAACATCACCCCCGGCGGCATCCTTCAGTATTCTGGAAAAGCCTTCCATGACGGTGACGGGCAGGCGGATCATGTTGGAAACCCAGCGCCCCAGGCGTTGAGCCGCAACCGGTGAGCCGCGATGCGGCGTTGCGATGAAGATCACCCGTTCAATACCGGGGAAGGGTTCGAAACGCAGCAGCGGTGTGAGGCGCTGGCGCAGTGTCGCAGCGTCGGCTCCAGGGCTTTCCCCGGGAATGACCGCTTCCGGAAACTGTCCGTCGGCGGATGACACCAGCAGCCGGCTGATGATGCCGCCCATGCTGTGGCCTATTACGATGAGATCGCGGGATGCCTGACTGCGCCCTTCGGGGTCGAAGTGTGTCAGGGTTTGCCGCAGTGCATTGCGGATGGTGATGTGGTTGAGCGCCACCGGCAGATTGGTAGGATAGTAGACGAGCCAGAGCTGGAAGTGCCTGCGCAGCTTTTCGTCGCCCAGAACTTCGTTCGCCAGGTTCACCCAGGCTTCCGG
This sequence comes from Burkholderiaceae bacterium, assembly GCA_041678385.1. Classification (GTDB taxonomy): domain Bacteria; phylum Pseudomonadota; class Gammaproteobacteria; order Burkholderiales; family Burkholderiaceae_B; genus Yanghanlia. Next base: position 1,917 of record JBAYOJ010000176.1, read on the forward strand.
GCTGCTGGCCAGCCCGTGCAGCATGACGATGACCCGTTTGTCAGGGTCGTAAGGCTGCAGCAGATAGACATGTGGTTGTTCGATGCCTTGTTCGCGCCCGAACAGGGTGCGTAGCGATTGGCCGGCAAAGCCGGAACGCGCCAGCCACAGGCCATAGCCCGCCGTGAAATTCGCTGCCAGGGGAACGGAATGGCCATGTATGCTGACTGAATTTTCAGCGTAGGGGTTGTGCACGGTCAGCCTCGCCTGGCGGGTGCGCAGCACGGCATCAAGGTCATCGCCTTCGAAGTGCTGCAGCACGGTGGCCGACGGCGACGTGATTTCGCTCCATGCTGGCTGTGGGGCTTGCGGCTCGTCTGTCAGCTTTCCCGCCGATGGCTGCGGGTCATCAGGCGACAGGACGACCACCAGCTCGGCGCCCAGGCCGTCACGGCGATAGACGCTGTGCAGACCACGGAAGGCGAGTGCTGAAGCGGGAACAAGTTCGCGAAGGTGCCTACGCCTGTGCGCGTTGCGCAGCCCTGGCGCTTCCACCCTGATGGACCATCCGGCTGCGTCTATGGTGTCGCCATAGGAAAACGGTGCTGGGCCGGCCTGGCGGCTGAACAGGGATCGCACCGATTCCTGCACGGCGTGGTTGTACCAATCCCTGACCTGGGTCTGCCTGTCTTCAAAAGCGCGTTCATCCGGACCCCTGTCGACGAACAGCAGATAGGCGTAAGCATGTCTGGCGGATTCCTGCCAGGCGGCCAGCCTGGCGTCACCTTCTGGCAGTGTCTGCGCATGGGACAGCCAAAGTTCAGCCAGGGCGGAAAGCTTGCGTTCCTGATTTGCGCCGGCGATGTCGCGCACCGCGGTTATGCAGGCCGGAGAAGGATGGGCACAGGGGCCTTCAGCCAGCCCCGCGACGCGTATGCTTTCGCGCGTGGCGGCGCTGAGCTTGCCCTGGGTGAGAATGTCGCCGCGCTTGAGGGCGATGTATTCTTCCGGCGACATCTCCGAAAGTTTTACGTAAGGCGCGACCAGTGCCGCGCAACCGCTGAGCAGGGCGGTTGCGATCAGTATCAGCGCAAGGTGCAATGGCCGGCCCGGGGTGTGGTGGCTGTGCGGGTGGGGGCATCGCGCCCCACTGGCCGGGGGGGGGTAGGCCAACGGGGTTGTCTCGGCCGGACTCATGGCTGTGCCTCCGTTCCCATGCCCGGAATGCCTAGTCGGATGGCTTGCGAGAATTGGGGGTCATGGTCGGCGAGCTTTGCGCGTTCGGTGACCCTGCCGGCGGCCCGCAGGGTTTCCAGGTCGCCCCGCCCCGCAAGGCCGCCGATCCGGTAAAGGTATTCCGGCAGATAGCCGGATGCCAGCAGGCGCCAGTCCATGGGCAGGCCCTGCACAATGCGCCGGGCCATTTCGTAGACGATGGTGGTGCAATTGGCCGTGACGGTATGGTAGAAGCGCGGCTGCGCGGCCAGGGCCCCGGCTTTGCCGATGTAGGCCAGGAATAGCGAACGGGCGGCGTCCCTGCCCATGGCGACCCGGTACAGATACACGTCTTCACCGCGTGCGTTGGTACGGACGCGCAGCACGTCGCGTTCGTCGGCCGCAACCAGGCTGAGTTCAAACTGTTTGAAGAAGCCGCCGGTAGTGGAAAAAGCTTCACCGCGTTCTTTGCGGATTTCTATCGAGAACACCAGATGCTCGGTGCCGCCTTGGCCGTCGTCAAAGCCGAAGGACACCAGCGTGTGTGCGATCGCCGGGCCCATCCAGTACGAAACGGCCATATCGACGCTGCGCAGGGCATTGAGATCGTAGCGGCGGGTTTCCCAGCGTTCGGTGTAATCGGTTTCGCTGCGCCAATCGAAATTGCGCACGTTGTGCAGGGTAACGGTGGAGCCATCGATTTCGGCGCTGATGTGCCGGGACACCTCGGGTTCCCAATTGCGCGCATCCGAAGGCCGGATCGTCAACCACCAGACGTACAGGACGGTAAAGGCCAGGGCATAGGCGGCAAGCGCGCGAGGGCCCTGCCGGGTCCAGAGCAGGACCAGGGCGGCCATGCTCAGTACCGCCCATACCGTGCAGGCCAACCACAGCAAGGGCCGCGCCGACTGGAATGGCCCCTGGAAATAAATGGCCAGCGTGCCCCAGGCGCCTGACAGCAATAGGGTCAGGCTGACGATCAGCCGCAAGGGAAGGAAGCCGAGTATCGCGTGCATGAAGCATGGCCCCGCAAGGTAAGGCTGGCTGATGCTCAGATAGGCTCATCCAGACCGTGTTGCACTTGTTCGGCGGCGCGCAGGACGGCCCGCGCCTTGGCTTCGGTTTCCTGCCATTCCTTTTCCGGGTCGGAGTCGGCCACGATGCCGGCCGCCGCTTGTACGTATAGCATGCCGTCCTTGATCAGGCCGGTGCGTATGGATATTGCGACATCCATTTCGCCGCCGTAGCTCAGGTAGCCCGTAGCGCCCCCATAGATGCCGCGGCGCACGGGTTCGAGTTCGTCAATGATTTCCATGGCCCGCACCTTGGGGGCGCCTGTCAGAGTGCCTGCCGGAAAGGTGGCGCGCAGCACGTCCATATTGCTCAGGCCGTCTTTCAGTTCGCCGGCCACGTTCGATACCAGGTGCATGACATGGGAATAGCGCTCTATGCTCATGGTGTCCGAAACTTTGACGGTGCCCGTCTTGGCAATGCGGCCCACGTCATTGCGGGCCAGGTCGATGAGCATGACGTGTTCAGCGCGCTCTTTCGGGTCGGCAGTGAGCTCTTCGGCCAGGCGCAGGTCTTCTTCGGGGGTGGCGCCGCGCTTGCGGGTGCCAGCCAGGGGGCGGATGGTGACCACCGTCTTCTTTTCCTGTTCTTTTTCCGCGATTTCCTGACGCACCAGAATTTCCGGCGACGAACCGATGACATGGAAACTATCGAAGTTCCAGTAGTAGAGGTACGGTGAAGGGTTCAATGAGCGCAGTGAACGGTAAAGGGAAAGCGGCGAGTCGCGGTAGGGCTTGGCAATCACCTGCCCGACCTGGACCTGCATGAGGTCGCCTGCGGCAATGTATTCCTTGGCCTTGAGCACGGCGGCAATGTAGTCTTCCTTGGCAAAGTCGCGGCGTTCCTGGGTCTGCATGCTTGCGTAGGCGTAGGGAATGGTGACGGGCGTGCGCAGTTTTTCGCGCAACTGCTTTTGCCGGCGCTTGGCCAATGCGTAAGCTTCGGGTTCGGTCGGGTCGGCATACACCAGCAGGTAGGTGCGCCCTGCCAGATTGTCCACTATGACCAGTTCGTCTATCTGCAATAGCATGATGTCCGGTGTGCCTTCTTCCTGGCCGGCCGGAAAGGGCTTGAGCGCGGGGCCCAGGCGTGGCTCCATATGGCGCACGGTGTCATAGCCGAAGTAACCTGCAAAGCCGCCGGCAAAGCGTGGCATGCCCGGCCGCAGCGCCACCTTGAAACGCTGCTGGTAGGCTTCAATGAAAGCCAGTGGGTCGCCTTCATGGGTTTCCACGACCTTGCCTTTGTGCACGACTTCTGTGGTCGTGCCGTGCGAGCGGATGACGGTCTTGGCGGGCAGGCCAATGAAGGAATAGCGCCCAAAGCGTTCGCCGCCCACCACCGATTCCAGCAGGCAGCTGTTGCGGCCGCCTTCCGGCCCATTGTGGGCCAGCTTCAGGTAGATGGACAGCGGGGTGTCCAGGTCGGCATAGGTTTCCGCAATCAGTGGTATGCGGTTGTACCCCTGGGCGGCCAGGGCGTTGAATTCGATTTCCGTCATGAAAGCCTCTTGTGTGTTCACTGGGGCCGGGACAGAAACAAAAAAGCCCGGCCAATTCTGGTTACCGGGCTGCGCTTTTCAGCTTGTGCTGGGCAGGCCGCGACAAGGTCGCGGGTGCCGCTGGATTCACCGCGACCCGGAATACAGACGCCACGAGCGCCAATAGGCGCCAAAGGCAATGTATGGGTTGCGGGAAGTATTCATTCTTAGGGTGTGCCTGCGTTTTTCTTGGCTTTGCCGATTGTTGGCGCCTGGCGTTCAGCCCAGGAAGCCGC
>JBAYOJ010000177.1:0-5940 GCA_041678385.1 Burkholderiaceae bacterium
ACCGCATCGGCCTTCAGCGACTTGAGCTGCGCGATGACATCCGCGACGAGCTCTTTGTGGCTGCCGGACAGAATGCTCAGGCCAACGGCATCCACGCCTTCATCCACGGCAACCCGGGCGATCTGCTCTGGTGTGCGGCGCAGGCCGGTGTAGATGACTTCGGCCCCGGCATTGCGCAAGGTAAGGGCAACGATTTTGGCGCCGATATCGTGACCATCCAGACCCGGCTTGCCCACCAGGATGCGCTTGCCCGCAAGGGGCCTGTCAATGATTGACTGATTCATAAGTTCACCGGTTCCTTGAATTCACCCCATTGTTCTTTCAAACGATCCACCATTTCGCCGACGGTGGCGTAAGCATGGCAGCATTCCACCAGATAGGGCATGATGTTTTCGTCATCTTTCTTGGCCGCTTCGGAAAGCCTGGCCAGGGTCTTGTCCACCTCGGACTGATTGCGGGTGTCCATGACCTTCTCGTATTTGGACACAACACGGTTCGCAATGGTAGGGTCCAGCGAAAAGACTTCGCCCACCCCGATTTCTTCATCGGGCTTGTTGTAGAAATTCTGCCCAATGATGACATTTTTTCCGGAATCGGTGTCGAGCTTACGCTCCAGCCCGCGTTCGGCCAGCCGCATCTGGATCCAGCCGTCCTCGATGGCGGGAATGACGCCGCCGTATTCGTCGATTTCGCCCATGACCTTCAGGATCATTTCTTCCATGCGGTCGGTGTGCTGCTCGACAAAATAGCTGCCGCCCAGCGGGTCGACGCTGCGGCCGATGCCGCTTTCGTAAGCAATGATCTGTTGCGTGCGCACGGCCAGTTCCGCCGAGAACTCGGTGGGGATCTGGAAGGCTTCGTCAAGCGCGCAAGTGAACACGGACTGCGCGCCGCCCATGACAGCCGCCATGGTTTCCACGGCCACACGGACCACGTTGTTGTAGGGCTGCGGGGCCACCAGCGACGAGCCGCCGCACACTACGCCAAAGCGGAAGTGCTGGGCCTTGGGGTCTTGCGCGCCATAGCGTTCCTTCATCAGGCGTGCCCAGATCCGGCGACCGGCGCGGAACTTGGCGATTTCATCGAAGAAATCCATGTGCACGTAGAAGAAGAAGGAAAGTCGCTTGGCGAATTTTTCAACATCGCCGCCACGCCGGCTGAGTTCTTCCACATAGGCCAGGCCGTTGGCCAGCGTGTAGGCCATTTCCTCTGCTGCCGTCGCGCCAGCATCGCGGACGTGGGCGCCGGCGATACTGATGGGGTTGAAACGCGGCGATACGTCGTTCGAATAAAGAATGGAATCGGCCACCAGACGCATCGAAGGCCGCACGGGGAAGATCCAGGTGCCGCGGGCGACATATTCCTTGAGGATATCGTTCTGTATGGTGCCGGTGAGTTTGCTGCGTGGCACGCCCTGCTTGTCCGCCACTGCCAGGTACATGGCATAGATAATGGCAGCCGTACCGTTGATGGTGAACGAGGTGGAAATGCGCGACAGATCGAGATCCTGAAACAGGATTTCCGCTTCGCTCAGGTTGGAAAGCGACACGCCCACCTTGCCGATTTCCGGCCGGGCCATGGAATGCACCGGGTCGTAGCCACATTGCGTTGGCAGGTCGAGCGCAACCGACAGCCCCGTCTGGCCTTGATCGAATAAAAACTTGTAGCGTTCGTTGGATTCTTCAGCGGTGCCGAAGCCGGAGTACTGCCGGATGGTCCAGAGCCTGCCCTGGTAGCCATCGGGGAAAATACCCCGTGTAAAAGGATATTCGCCGGGCTGGCCGATGTTTTCCGGCTTGACGGCATCGGCCGACACGCTGGTCGGAACGGGGATGCCGCTGCGGCTGACGGTGCCCTGCACGGGCTCCTGCCTGCGGACCTGCAGTTTGGGATCGGGTGCGTTCATTTGGTGCCTTTTGACAGAATTTTCTCGGCGGCTGCCCAGTGGTCATCGTGCAGCCATGTCGATACGAGATGTTTACGTTCCACACGACGGCTTGTTTCCCAATCACCGCCGCGACGATAGGCTATGGCCTGCGCTTTGATACCGCGCAGCACCTGGGGCCGGGTTGCCAGAATGGGCTTGAGGAATGCCGCCAGATCCTCGCCATCCAGGCCGTCGTTGAGAATGCCGTCGGCCAGCCCACACTGCAGGGCCTGTTCGGCATTGATCATTTCGCTGCGCGTCATCATGCGCATTGCCCGACCCGGGCCGACCGCCCGGAACAGGTCAGGGCCGCCCCCCCATGCCGACGTAATTGCCAGCCGCGCCTGGATATAGCCGATGCGGGAATGCGCAGCCAGCAGACGCATGTCCGCAGCCATGGCCAGTTCGGCGCCCCCGCCGATGGCGTCGCCGTTCAGGCAGGCGATAACCGGTACAGGGCAGTCGCGCACCGCTTGCAGTGCGGCGCAGGCCTGCTCGCTCATTTCGACGACAGCATCGTCATCGCGAACGGAGTTCAGGTCGACAAGGTCGCCCCCAGCCGCAAAATAGCGGTCGCCCGCCCCGCGCAGCACGATGCAGCGCAACTGCTCGTCTGCCTGTGCCTGTTGAATGGCTTCGCGCAGCCCTGCAAGCACATGGCGCGCAAGCGCATTGTGTTTGGCGGGACGGTTAAGCGTGATCCATACCGCCCCACCTTCGCGCTGTTCGATAAGCAGATCCTGTTCAGGACCCGATGATGATTGAGTATCCATGTGTCGTCGTTCTTGCCTGCGATGAAAGTGCATCTATCCTATCGCCAATTAATTCAGTATGGAAGACGACCTGTTCAGCATACTGAACAAGCACCCTGGATAGACGAGAAATTACGTATACTTGAAACAGATTGTTCGGCATACTGAACAAACCCCGTCACCTACCGGAGATCACCCATGTCTGGAGTCGCTGTTTCTGCCGTCGAACGGGTGCTCGATATCATCGAGCTCTTTCAGCACCGAAAAACCCCGCTCTCTCTGACAGAACTGGCGGAACTCGCCGAGATCCCCAAAAGCAGCTGTCACGCCATTACGACCACGTTATTGAAACGTGGCTATTTATATAGTCTGGGCCGGCCGCGGGGGCTGTACCCCACCCGCCGTCTTTATGATGTCGCTCGCGAGATCCACGAGCATGACCCTTACGTCGCCCGCATCACTCCCCTGCTTGAACGGCTGCGGGATACTTCCCGGGAAACGGTAATACTGGGCAAGCGGCAGGACAACCGCGTCATTTATCTACAGGTCGTCGAAAGCGAGAACCCGATCCGGTACTCGGCACGGCCAGGCGAATTCAAGCCGCTACATTCAAGCTCGATCGGCAAAGCGCTGCTGGGCAGCCAGAAGGAAGCGGACATGCGGGCAGCCGTGGCAGCACTGGAATTACCTCCCATCACCGTCAGCACCCGCACCGACGAAGACGAACTGGTGGCTGACCTGCTGGAAAGCCGGCACCGGGGTTATTTCCTGACGCGGGGGGAAAACGTGGCAGACGTCTGGGCCGTGTCGGCCTTTCTGAACGTCAATGCCGAAACCCTGGCCATCGCCATCGCGGGGCCGCAACATCGTATGGAAAAGACACTGTCTGAATGCGCCCAGCTACTGCTGGCGGTCACCGGCCACATCGCCCGTCAATGGGGCCGTATCTGATACCGCCCCTTTTTGAGCATCAGTGCGGCCGGCGCGCGAGCCATGTTCGTTGGCATAAACCCAGGTAAACTCCGCGCCCAGCAGAAATATCTGCGCGGCGAAATACACCCAGATCAGCAACGCAACCAGCGACCCGGCCGCGGCATAGGAAGATGCAACGGAACTCTTGCCCACATAGAGCCCGATCAGCAGTTTGCCAACCTCGAACAGCAGCGCTGTTGTGAAGGCACCCGTCCAGACGTCTTTCCAGGCGACGTCCGCCTGCGGCATGAATTTGTAGATCATGGCGAACAACACGACAAGGATGCCGAATGACACCGTGATGTTCAGCAGCTGCAGTATCAGTTCCCAACCCGGCATCAGCCCGCCCAGCCAGCCACCCAGGGCAGACAACAGGGAACTGATAACCAGCGACACCAGTAAAAGGAAGGCCAGCGACAGCACCAGCCCGAATGACAACAGCCGGGAACGCAGCAGATTCCAGATGCCGGTCTTCTTCTCGCGTGCCGGGACTTTCCATATCCGGTCCAGCGCACTTTGCAATTCGGCAAAGACGGTCGTGGCGCCCACCACCAGAAACGCGACGCTCAACACCGTGGCGGCTATGCCCTGCCCCGGCTCTTCGGCACCGCTTCTGACCACGCCCTCAATAGCCGCCGCCCCATTGTCCCCCACCACGCCGCCGATCTGCCGCAGCAGCTCACCCTGGACGGCCTCTTCACCCCAGAAGAAGCCGGCTATACCGATCACAATCACCACCAGCGGCGCCAGGGAAAACACGGTGTAAAAGGCGATGGCCGCCCCCATGCTGGACGCGTAGTCATCCAGCCATGCCTGCACCGTTTTTCTTGCTAATGTGTAGAAGCGTCTGATGTGCATGAAGCCCTCGCCCGGGAATCCGCCTCAGGCTCACTTTGTGGAAAGAGCCTAGCTACAGCCCGCGAGGCGGCGATTTGCACGACGCCCATGCAAACCTCATTCCCGGGTGGCTGTTTCCGGCTTGGTCTGTACCGCCAGACGACGGCTTGCCCACCAGAATCCCGCGCACAGACTGGCGCTGCCGACTGTCCCCAGCCCCAGCAACAGGGCGCTGTCGTAGAGCAGCGGCGCCACTACCCCGGATACGAAGGCAAAAATCAGCATTTGCATCGTGCTCTGTACTGAGGACGCCAGCCCCCGCATGCTGGGAAAGGTGTTCAGTGTAACGACGGTCATGCCAGGCAGCGCCATGGACATGCCCAGGCCATAAAAGAAAATCGGCACGACCGCCCAAGGCACTTCGGCCACGAAGAAGAAGTTGTATCCGGCATTGAGCAGCGCGCCCGTGCCCATGATGCTTAGCCCGATGCGGATCAGCCACGCTGGATCCACCTTGCTGGCAAACCGGGAACTCACCATGGACCCGCTCACCATGCCGCCGATGAAAGGCAGGAACAGCCATCCAAAGGCAGTTTCAGGCAACTGCAGGATATCCATGATGAACTTCGCAGCCGACGCGATATACAGGCCGAAACCCGAAAAGGCGAAACCGACGGCCATGATGGCCAGCAGAAACTGCACATTGCGCACGGCACGCAGGTAGTTGCGCAGTATCGCGCCCAGGTTCATCGGCTGGCGCGATTTGGCCGACAGGGTCTCGGGCAGGACACGCCAGCTGGCCGCAATCAACATGAAGGTGAACAGGCTGAGCATGACGAAGATGGCGCGCCAGCCCACATGGGTGCTCAGATAGCCGCCGACTATGGGTGCAATGGCCGGTGCCAGGCTGAACACCATGGCAATATTGGCAAACAGTCGCTGAGCTTCAGGGCCGTGATAACGGTCGCGAACCAAAGCCTGTCCCACCACGCGCCCCGCCCCCGCCGACGAACCCTGCAGAGCGCGGAAGAACAACAGCCAGCCATAAGACGGCGCCAGTGCCGACCCCACTGAACCAATGCCGAACAGGATCAGCGAAGCAATGATGATTGGGCGGCGGCCAAAGGAATCGGACAAGGTCCCCCAGAACAGACTCATGACGGCAAAGCTCAGCAAATACACGCTTAGCGTGTGCTGCATGAGAACTTCTTCCACGCCGAAATCCTGCGCTATGCGCCCAAAAGCAGGCAGATAGGTGTCAATGGCAAAAGGCCCCAGCATCGCCAGGCCGGCGAGCATCAGGGTCAGGGTACGGATGTTAGGCATGGGATGGACGGCGGTTGGCCCGCCAAGGGATTCTGCATGAGAAATTGCACCCGCCAGGCCGGCGGGAGAGGCCGCTCGATGTTAGCACGACAGCCTGAGCGGCCAGGGAGGCGGCACCAAAGTTTG
>JBAYOJ010000178.1:0-5910 GCA_041678385.1 Burkholderiaceae bacterium
CGCACTTTGGCGTTGGCGGTAGCAAGCAGCCCCAGGGGGCCTGCCCCTTGGATAACCACGGTTTCGTAGGGCTCTATCCTGCCGATTTGCGACATGGCATTCATGACCGAGCGCAGGGCGCAACTGGACAGGCTGGCCAGTTCACTGGACACACTGTCGGGCACCTTCAGGCGACCGGACTCGGGCAGCACGTAACCGTACTCTGAGAAACCGCCCAAAAGATAGGGCGGTTTTTCCATGGTTTCGTACATATAGGCGCGCCTGTGCGAGCACAGCGTGGGTTGAAGCGCTGTGGTGCAATAAAAGCAGCTGCCGCAAGACGTGTGGGTGTAAACAATGCGGTCGCCCACTTTGAGTTCCTGCCCCACGCTGTCGTGCCGGACGGCGTCGCCCAGCGAGACGATGCGCCCGACCATTTCGTGGCCGATGATCACGGGCAGATCCACTTTCAGCGATAAAGACCCCTGCCACAGATGGATGTCGGTTCCGCAGATCGAGCACGCTTCCATCTTGACGAGAGCAGCCTTGGGTTCGATATGCTTGGGGATGGGGACTTCTTCAACCTTAAGCTGATCTTTGAACTTTCTCAGCACGGCAGCGCGTGCAAACTCTGGAATGGCGGACATTTACAATTCAACCTAAATCAAAAATACTGGTACCAGGTGGTGAGCACGGGTATGTAGGTGATCATGGCCAGCATGAGCAATGTGCCCAGCAGGAACCACATCACATAGCCGAACATATCGGTCAACTTGGCATTGTTGGCGCGCTGCGCAACATAAAGATTGGCTGCCAGCGGCGGGGTCAGCAGGCCGATTTCGATGTTGGTGACCAGCATGACGCCGAAATGGACAGGATCGATCCCGTAGCTCATGGCGGCCGGGGCCAGCAGCGGGCCCATCAACAGCGTCGCGGCATTGGTTTCCATGAATATGCCGATCAGCAGCAGGGCTACGTTGACGGCCAGCAGGAATAGCAGGGGTTCTGCCGTGAGGTTGGTCGCGACTGCGGTGATGGATTGCGGAATCTGCTCCAGGATCATCGCCCGGTTGAAAATGCTGGTGAAGGCAATGATAGCCAGAATGGCAGCCGAAGCCAGTGCGGCATGTTCCAGTATTTTCTTGAGATCGGACGCCGAGGCCTGGCGGCTCAGAATCGTGACCGCAAGCGCATAGACGCCGGCGATGGAAGCGGCTTCAGTGGCGGTGAATATACCCGAGTAGATGCCGCCCAGCACCAATACCGGCAGCATCAGGGCCGGTAACGCCCGTACCAGGACAGTAGTCTTGTTGACCTTGGCGCGTACTGCGTGTTCTTTTGCAACGGCTTCGGACAGGATTTCCTGCCCTTTGGGCAGCACCCGTTTCGAAAGAATGGAATGGATGAACGAGAAAACGATGATGGTCAGGATGCCGGGAACGATGGATGCAATGAACAGATTGGTGATCGAAACCCCAACGATTGCGCCGTACAGAATCAATGGGATGGAAGGAGGAATGAGCACCCCCAGCAGACCGGAGGCGGCATTCAGCGCAGCGGTATAGCTGCTGGAATAGCCGCGCTGACGCATTTCTGCTCCTACCGTGCCGCCGATGGCGGCGACGGTGGCGACCGAAGACCCGGTAATGGCGCCCATCAAGGCGCTGGCCATCACCATGATGTGGCCCATCGGCGCCCTGATGCGCGACATGAAAATGTCGCACACCGCAGTCAGTTGCCTGACCAGGCCACCGCGGTTCATGAGTTCGCCGACCAGCAGGAACAGCGGAATGGCCAGCAACGAGAAATTGGACACCGTGTCTAACGGCATGGCGGCCAGTGAGAATGGATCAATGTTCCAGTCATCTGCCTTGGCCATGACGACCAGGGCAAAGGCGGCCGCGATGGGCACGCCCAGAACAAGCAATAGCAATAGGGAAGAGACGACTATCACTGGGTTACCTCCGCGGCGGGCACCGGAGTTTGTTTGAAGCGGAAGGACCTCGCAAGGTCAAACAGGCTATGGATGGCCATGAAAACCATGCCAAGAAAGAAGAAGAAGACGGGTACGTACAACGGGGTACCCATATCCAGCAGTCGCTCGCCGGTGTAGAGCGCATCGTCAAGCAGCGTCCACCCCAGCCGAGCATAAATTACTGAAAACACCAGCATCAGCATGGCCACTATCAGGTGCGCCAAACGCTTGAACAGTTCAGAGCGAGTCTGCTCAATGAAGTCGACCGAGATATGCATGCGCAGGCGGGAACACATGGCCGACCCCACAAAGGTAAGGGGCGACATGGCTACGATGGCCCATTCCGCGACGTTGGGTATGGGCAGGTCGAAGAATCGGATGCATACCCCGAATGCCACTGTGGCAAGCATGACCAGAAGGCTGATGGCGCATACAAAGTTTTCTATTGAATAAAGACGGTTTTCTAATGTATTTGCCCAACCGGCCATGCTGTTTCTCCTGAGTGCTGCGACTTGTCGTGCTTAGTTGTGGAGCGCCTTGAGTTCCTGGCGCAATGCGTGGACACGTTCCTTGCCGTAGACGGATTCAAGATCAGTCCAGACCTTGTCGGCTACGTCGCGGAACTCGGCCAGTGCCTCAGGGGTGAGTTTGGTCACCTGAACGCCACCGGCGGCAATGTTCTGCATGTATTCGGCATGGACGGCGCGATTGACTTCGATTTCCTTGGCGGAAACTTCATCGGCCGTTTCCTGAAGAATCTTCTGATGCTCTTCGCTCAGCCTTCTCCATACGCGCTGGCTGGCGGCGACCGTGCCCATGGCGTAGACGTGGTTAGTCTCGGTCATGAACTTCTGGGCTTCGAAGAGACGGGAGTTATGGGTGATGCTGGCGCCATTATCCTGGCCGTCAACCGTGCCTTGCTGCAATGCGGTGAACAGTTCGGGGAAGGGCATCGCAACCGCTTGAGCGCCGGCGGCAATGAAGAACTCACGAATCCCGGCTGAACCGGGTACGCGCAGCTTGAGGCCTTGCAGATCGGCGGGTTTTTCTACAGCATGCTTGGAGTTGGTGATTGCGCGGAACTCCAATTCGAAGAAACTCAGGGCATGCATGCGATGCTTGGCGAGTGTTTCGCGCAGCGTCTTCTGCAGAATACCTTCAGGGTTGTAGAAGATCTTGTCGGCTTCTTCGAAGTTGGTGACGATGTAGGGCAGGTAATGGATGTCCAGCAGCGGATCCAGGCCCGAAAGCGAACCCGGGTTGATGAAGGCCAAATCCAGAGACCCCCTGGACAGATCACGTGCCAGGGATTCGTCGCCGCCAATCTGGCTGTTCGGGAAGACAGTGATCTCGATTTCACCATTGCTGCGTTCCTTCACCAGCTTTGCGAAATCCTGGCTGGCCTGATCGACCGGGCTGTTGATGGCAAAGACGTGGCCCAGGCGCAGCTTGGTGGCGGCGCTTGCAGGCGCGGCCTGCAGTGCCATGAGAACTGCAACCGAACCCAGCAGGCCGGCGATTTTCGTTTTCTTGAGGGTGTCGAACATGATGAGTGGTCTCCGTGGTTACTTGTGATTAATGACAATGGTTTTGGCCACTGTGTATTCGCGCAGGGCTTCAAAGCCTTTCTCGCGACCATGGCCGCTGCGCTTGAACCCGCCGAACGGCAATTCGATGCCGCCGCCCGCACCGTAGCCATTGATATAGACTTGCCCGACGCGCAGCTTCTTGGCCAGACGCATCTGCCTGGCGCCGTTCTCGGACCAGATCCCGGCAATCAGACCAAAATCGGTCCCGTTTGCGATGCGGATGGCATCTTCCTCGTCGTCGAACGGCATGGCCACCAGCACCGGGCCGAATACTTCGTCCTGCGCCAGCTCGTGGGTTTCGTCAACGGGGCCGAGCAGGGTGGGCTTAACATAAAAGCCTGAGTCCACTGCGCTGGCGTGCAGCTTGCCTTCGCCGATGACGCTGATGCCATCAGCCTGGGCACGTTCCAGGAAGCCTTTCACGCGCTCGCACTGGACAGCGCTGATCACCGGCCCGCAATCAAGGTCAGCTTCGTGTGAGCCGACGCGTACGGCATTGATGCGCTTGGCCAGGGCCGTGACGAATTCTTCATAAATGCTGCGCTGAATCAGTACGCGGCTGCCTGCCGAGCAGGTCTGCCCGGTGTTCTGCACGATGGCACCCACGATGACTGGCAGGGCTTTTTCTATATCGGCATCATCGAAGACGATTTGAGGCGATTTTCCGCCAAGTTCCAGCACGCAGGGAACGTGGTTGTCTGCGGCCGCCTTCTGCACCAGCGTGCCGACTTCAGGGGAGCCGGTAAAGGACAAGAAGTCGATGTCCTTGTGGGCGGACAGGGCAGCCCCTGCTTCTTCACCCAGACCCGTGACCAGGTTGAGCACGCCCGCCGGGATGCCGACCTCTTCAGCCAGTTCTGTCAGGCGGATGAGGCTGAGGCAGGCTTCTTCGGCGGGTTTGAGTATGGCCGTGTTGCCGGCTGCCAGTGCGGCGGCGATCGTGCGGCCGAACATCTGTGCGGGATAGTTCCAGGGGATGATGTGCCCGGCCACACCGCGAGGCTCGCGTACGATCAGCACCTGATAGCCTTCGAGGAAGGGGATGGTCTCGCCATGAAGCTTGTCAGCGGCGCCGCCATAAAATTCGAAATAGCGGGCAGTGGCAACAATATCGTTGCGAGCCAGTTTCATGGCCTTGCCCGTGTCCAGAGCTTCGAGCTGTGTGAGTTCATCAACGTGCTCGAGGATCTTCTGGCCCAACTGGGTCAGCAAGCGGCCACGGTCCACGGCCGCAGTGTTGCCCCACACGCCTTCGAATGCCTGGCGCGCGGCAACGACTGCTGCGTCGATGTCTTCTTTGCTACCCCGGGAAATTTTGCCGATAGGCTGGCCGTTGCTGGGCGATACCACTTCTATGGTGTCGCGATTACGGGATTCCGACCAGTTGCCGTTGATATATATCGTTTTGACGCTTTCAGGCATTTCGCACCTCAGTATTTGTAATCCACAGCCGTACACATTAGGTAGCTATTGAGTGTATGGGCTGTAATAAGGCTGTATCAAATACTGTTTACTAATGGGCAATTAGGCGAAAGCTATGTTGGGGAAAACCCTGGTTTTTAACCAAGACAATGTGCGGCGGGGGTTTATTGACGGCCCGTACTGCCGAAGCCGCCATCGCCACGGTCGCTGTCGCCGAAATCATCAACGATATCGAATTCGACCTGCTGGATGGGTACAACTACCAGTTGGGCGAGCCGTTCCATGGGTTCCAGCAGAAACGGGCGGTCGCTACGGTTCCAGGCGGAAACCATCAGCGGGCCCTGGTAGTCTGAGTCTATAAGACCCACCAGGTTGCCGAGCACAACGCCATGCTTGTGACCCAGACCCGAACGCGGCAGGATGACGGCGGCATAGGCAGGGTCGGCAATATGAATGGCCAGGCCGGTGGGGACCAGTTCGGTCGCACCGGGCGCCAGGTTGAGCGGGGTGTCAATGCAGGCGCGCAGATCAAGACCGGCTGAACCTTGCGTGGCATAGGCAGGCAGATAATCCGCCATGCGCGGGTCCAGAATCTTCAGGGCGATTCTTCTCATTGTCTCGTGTTCGGAAGGCGTTGTGAAATGGCAGCCACCAGTGTACGGGCTGCCTGCAGCTTGGGCTGTGGGGAAAATGCGGTCTGGCCTTTATCATCGAACAGTACAAATTCGGTGAAGTCGGCGTCCATGACGTTTTGTGCGAGGTTGCCTACCAGCAGCGGCACACCTTTGCGCTGGCGTTTGGCTTCGGCGTGTTCATGAAGGTTTTCAGTTTCAGCCGCAAAGCCGACACACCAAGGGCCATTCTGCATGGCGGCCACATCGGCCAGGATGTCGGGGTTGGGGGCGAATTCCAGTTGTGGAGCCGCCCCGGACGCCGTCTTCTTGA